>JAMPYH010000052.1 GCA_023700785.1 Candidatus Zixiibacteriota bacterium | reverse complement strand
TTCTTTCCCTTTGGCCAGGTTCTCCGGCGTGATCGCCAGTTCCTGCTTGGGTGCGCCGGCAGGGATGGTGATATCAAGCGTATCCACCGGGCCAAGCCCAAGCTGGTCCAGTGGCGTCTCGAAGTCAGAACCCTTGCCGATCACCACGATCTTCAGTTCGTCGGAATGTATATGCTTCTGGGCGGCCGCCATTACATCGGCCGCGGTGACTTTCTCGACCGCTGATTTCTCTTTTGCGAGATAATCTTCCGGTAAACCGTAAAAATCGTACGTCATCATCCGGCTGATCAGCTCGGAGCGGTCATCAAAATTGAACACAAAAGAGTTCAGGTAGCCGTCCCGACCGATGCTCATCTCCGCCGGTGATGGCGGGAGGGTTTGCATCGACTTGATCTGATTAATGATCTCTTTTATCGCTTTGCCGGTGGTCTCCGACTTGGTCGAAGCAAACGAGTAAAACGCCCCTGGATAGGTGATACTCGCGGTGTAGGCTCCGCCCACCGCGTAGGCGAGACCTTCTTTCGAGCGGACGTTGTTGAACAGACGGCTGGCGAAAGATCCACCCAGCACGTTATTCATGACTATCAACGCCGGATAATCGGGATCGGTCATATATCCGCCGATATGTCCTATCAGGATATTGGTCTGGTTGACATCCTCTTTATTGGCGAAGTATATCCGCGATTCATATGTGTAGTCAACTTTGGGCGGTTGCGGTACCGGCACATTTCCCTTGGCCCAATCGCCAAAATACTGATTCACCCTGGCGACAATGTCATCTTTCGTAATATCTCCCCAGATCGCTATTTGCACATTCTCCGGGTGGAAAAACGCCAGATGAAATAACTTCAGGTCATCCTGGGTCACCGCGTCAACTGTCGCGTACTCGGGCACCCGCGCGTATGGAGATTCCGCGCCATAGACAACTTTCAGAAACTCACGGATCCCAATCCCGAACGGATCGTCGTTGCGGCGTGAGATATTCGACCGCAAGCCGACCTTGGCCAGGTCGATCTTCTCCTGGCTGAAAGTCGGGCGGCGCAGTACCTCTGCCAATACTTCCAGGCCGAGATCCAGATTCTCGGAGAGGGCGAACATCGATGCCGACCCGCTGGTCGCGCCGATGCCGGTCTCGACAGACGCGCCGACCGCTTCCAGCGCGGCATCGATCTGGTCGCCGGTCCATTTGGCGGTTCCGCCGGTTCGAAGTACCTGGCCGCAGATCTGTGCCAGCCCGAGCTTGCTCGGCGGCTCAAGATACGCGCCGCAATTGACCCGCACCGACGCGCGGACCACCGGCAGGCTGGGATCTTCGAGAATATAGAGCCTCATCCCATTGTCGAGCGTTACTCGCTCGACATTCGGGATGGCGATCTGATTCAGCGGCGGGAACTTGATCTTGCTGACATTCTGGCCCGCCAAGGGAAGCGCCACGAGCAGAACTGCCGCCAGCGACGCGATGAAAAACTTCATTCGTTTCATTTCGCTACTCCTTCAGCTCAGCTCTTGACCGTGTTCATGATCGCCACGGTGCGGTTGTTTTTGGTGAAATACTGGTGCGCGACCCGCTGTACGTCTTCGGGCGTGACCGCGTTGATCCGATCCAGCTCCTTGAACAACCTGCGCCAGTCTCCCCAGTAGAGTTGATACGCGCCGAGCTGGAACGCCAGGCCGTCATTGCTCTCCAATTGGGCGACAAACGATGCTTTGGCGCGAGCCTTGATCTTGTCCAGATCCTCTTTCGGGATCGTGATATTCCGCACCGAATCTATGATCGCGAAGACCGCTTCTTCGCTCTCCGCGGCGGTGTGTCCTGCCGAAGGCACCGACAGCACCGTGGCCAGTGTCGGGTACTTGTCTCCCGGATAGCCGGCGAACGCCTGCACCTGCACCGAGATCTTCTTCTGCTTTACCAGCGCTTCGTACATGACTGAGGTCCGACCGGAGGTAAGGTACTCGAGGAAAGCATCGATCGCCGGGCGATCCGGGTGAGTGGATTCCGGCACTTTCCAGCCCGCCAAAAAGAGCGGCTGAGCGGGGTCTTCGAGAACTATCCGCTTTTCGCCGATCTGAGGCGGCTCGACCGTGGCTATCCGTTCCGGTTTTGGCTTGTAGGCGATCCGGTTCCAGTATTTCTCCGCGAGCTTGATAACCTCCGGCGCCTTGACATCGCCGACAATGCAGATGGTCATATTCGACGGAACGTAGTACTTTTCGAAGAACGCCTTCGCCTCCTGTCGGGAGTAATAATTGATGTCCGACATGTTGCCGATCCCGGGAACGCCGTACGGGTGCGCTTTGAACGCGAGCGACCCATACTCCTCAAGCAGGCGGCCGATCGGATTGGATTCGATCCGCATCCGGCGCTCTTCGGCTACCACATCCCGCTCCTTGTACATCTCACGGAAAACCGGATCAAGGAACCGTTCAGACTCCATCGACATCCAGAGCTCGACCTTGTTGGACGGAAGACTGTAGGTGTACATCGTCCAATCGTACGCGGTTCCGGCGTTCAAACCGATGCCGCCTTCGCGTTCCACGATGTTCCCGAATTGATTTGGCTCGACCAATTGATACGATGCTTCGCGGGCGGCTTCGTACTCTCTCTCCAGCGCGGCGACTTTGGCCGAGTCAGCCAGTCGTCCCTTATTCCGCTCCGCTCGAAGCTGCATAAAGAGAGTATCTTCCAGCGCGATCGCCTTTTTTTCAGCGCCATAGTTTTTGGTACCGAGAGTACTGGTCCCTTTAAACGCCATATGCTCGAACATATGGGCAAGACCGGTGTATCCTTTGGGGTCATCCACCGAACCGGCATTCACCCAGGTGGCGAAAGAAACCACCGGCGCGTCATGCCGCTCCATGACCAGGATCGTCAGGCCGTTCTTGAGGTGATGCTCGGTGACACTCTTTTCAATCGGGCTGAAATCAAATGCGGATCCGGTGTTGGCAAGGGCCACAAGCAGAACCAGACATCCCAAACACCGCTCGAAACTACGCTTTATCATGCGCTCCTCCATGACAGCTACTTGATTATTTGTGCATTGGGGAAATTAAGACCGGCTGTTCCTCGCTGTCAAGTGTTCTTCGGATAAACATCCCCCTAACCTTTGATTTCCAAAAGGGTTAGAGGGGCGGCGGTAAGACGCCAGGTGAAGATTGTATCGCTCCCTATTCTCTGCCATTGATCCTTGGGAAGATTCCGCCCCCCCGCCGGTATTCAGCTTAGAAGAAACGATTCACCGATGTCTTGAAAGTGAGGAAACGAACCATGAAACGCGAATTCCTGATCTGGATCCTGCTGGCTTTGGGCCTTACTGCCGGCGTGATGGCTGAGCTGGTATTCGGAGCCCCTAAAGATGGCGCCATCAGCGGTACTGTCACCGAGATCAACTCCGGTGCGCTTATTGAGTCCGCTTCCATTACGATCCTCTCCAATGGACGCCAAGCCTGGACCGATCGTAATGGCCGTTTCACCATTAGTGGACTCGCTCCGGGTCGCTATGACCTTTCGGTGGAACATCCGCAATTTGAAACCGCGGAAAAGCAGGATGTCGTAGTCCAAGCAGGGCGGACTGCCCAGATAACCATTGCCATGACACGCAAAGCGCGTCTTGAAACCAGTGACTCCGCCTCTCAGGCAGGCGAGATCAAGTCAAAAGCTCCCGAGTCTGCCACCAGCGCACCGGTAATTACGGATCAATCTGGTGAGACCGCCAAGCGAGCTCCGCAAACATCGGCTGGACAACTCGGCACCGAGCCGCAGAAGTCGTACCGGGAAACCTACAACGGCGCCGCCGACTACCTGCGCCAGGCTCCGATAGAGCGACGGCACAACGAGTACGAATACCCGGAGCCGTACTATCCGTTGCCTGAGGATATGTTCTTCCGCGATTACGGTACGCACGACTTTGTCGATACCCGGCGCGACCATCTCTCAACCTTTGGCCTGGATGTCGACGACGCTTCTTATACGCTCGCGCGCAGCTACCTCAATGACGGCAACCTGCCGCCGACCGACGCCATTCGTGTCGAAGAGTTCGTCAATCACTTCGACTATGGCTATGCGTCGCCAAACGATTCCAAGTTCCGCGTCTTTAGCGAAATGACTTCGTCGCCGTTCGACAAGCGTACGTCGATCCTCAAGATCGGTATCAAGGGACGCGAGATCTCGGATTGGCAGCGCAAGCCGCTCAACCTGACTTTGGTCATCGATATCTCCGGTTCCATGAACTTCGGCAATCGTATTGACCTGGTGAAACAGTCGATCCGGATGTTGATAGAGCAGCTTGACGGCAACGACCGGGTTGGCATTGTCGCCTACGGATCCAAAGCGATCGTCGTGCTTGAGCCGACCTTCGCCAACCAGAAGCGCCAGATCATCAAGTCGCTGGGACGCCTTCGGGCCGGTGGTTCGACCTATGCTGAAGCCGGTCTGAAACTCGGTTTCCAGATGGCCAACCGCCAGTTTGTTTACGGCCATAATAACGTCGTCGCGCTGGCGTCCGATGGCGTTGCCAATGTCGGCAAAACCGATGCTGATGCCATCATGCGCGATATCAAGCAGCATGTTAAGAAAGGGGTCACCCTTTCAACCTTCGGCGTAGGGATGGGGAACTATAATGATGTTCTGCTGGAGCGCCTGGCCATCCAGGGTAACGGCAAGTACGCCTATATCGATACCGAAGATCAGGCGCGGAAGCTCTTTGTGGACGGCTTGATCGGCACGCTCCAGGTTTTGGCTCGCGATGTCAAGGTACAGGTTGATTTCAACCCGAATGTCGTCGCGCAATATCGCCTCATCGGTTACGAAAATCGCGCGATCGCCGACCGCAAGTTCCGCGACAATCGTCAGGACGGCGGCGAGATCGGCGCCGGCCACGAAGTAACCGCTTTGTATGAGTTGATCCTCAGGCAGCGGAAGCCGACAGAGAAGGTGGCCACTATCTTTGTCCGCTGGAAAGACGCCGACCAGACCGAAGTTCGCGAACTGGCCCGGGACGTCACGGCAGGGCAGGGGTACGCGCGATTTGAGTCTGCTCGCCCCGAATTGAGGCTCGCGGTGGTCGCGGCCCGCTTTGCCGAGATGCTGAAACTGACCGAACAGAGCTCGCGCACGAGCTACACTGAACTCTCGCGATTGGCTCGTTCGGTGCATAACCAGATGTCGAACGAACAGACCGCCGAACTGGTTGACCTTATCGACCGCGCTGCGAGCCTGTCAGGTTACCTCTCCGGCTACGACCGCGGCGATCGATACGAAGACGATTACGATCGCAACTACAAAAATTAGCCTTCTCGATCCCTCCAGTAGCAAAGGCCGGCCTCTTGTCGAGACCGGCCTTCTGCATGCTCATTATTTCGTACTCCAGGTTTCTCGATCCGGCTAGGCTGGAGCGAGAAGGCCTGGGTTTGTGTCTACCACCAACTGATCAGCTTTGGCTTCGGTGAATCCGTCAAGTATTCATTCCGCGGCACAACTCGCGCGGTGATACCGAGCCGTCCCGATTCCTTGCAGACGACTTCGCCGTAATACTCATAGACATTATCCGTCGGCGGATTGGATCCCTGACCATTCAACCGCGCCTCCACGGGAACAAAATTGACCAACTGCTCCTGTGAACTCAACCGTCCCGCGACTACTTCGACGCGGACATCCTGCGGTCTGATGCCATCAAGAAACACGCGCATCCTGACCGGGATCTTCTGGCCGATACTGACGGCCTGTCCCAACTCCGGCATATCGATATCCCGGATCTGGACTTTATCCCAGGCTGCCTGAACTCGCTCCAGCCATGCCGTCAAATTGCGCGCCCCGGCATAATTGTCAGCCGAGAGCGCGTCATTAGCGCGCATGGTCGGGAGATAGAATCGGTCGGTATATTCCATCGACATCCGGGCCGCCGAAAATGATCGCCCGGCCATCGTGATCGACCCTTTCATCCGGGCGACCCAATCCTCCGGATAGTCGCGGTTCTCCCGTTCATAGAAGAGCGGAACGATCTCGCGCTCCAGCGTATTGTACAAAGATTCCGCTTCGAGTCGGTCGCCGACATCGGAGTTTTCGTACTCCTCGCCGTTGCCGATCTTAAATCCGGTCGCCTCGGAATACCCTTCATCCCACCAGCCGTCCAGCACCGAGAAATTGAGCGCGCCGTTGATCGCGGCTTTCATCCCGGACGTCCCCGAAGCTTCCTCCGGCCGGCGCGGATTGTTCAGCCAGACATCGACTCCCTGGACCAGATAGCGGGCGACGTTGATGTCGTAATCCTCGAGGAAGATGATCCGTTGGCGGAAGCGATCCTGATTGAGAAACCCAAGGATCTTCTTAATGACATCTTTCCCCGGATTATCCAGCGGATGCGCCTTGCCGGCGAGTATGATCTGGACGGGGGTCTTGCTGTTATTCAGTATCTTTTCTAGGCGATCCGGGTCGCTGAAGATCAGATAACCGCGTTTGTAGGTCGAAAAACGACGCGCGAAGCCGATAGTCAGCACCTGCGGGTCGAGCACCTGCTCAACCCGCTGGATCTCAAACTGGGTTGATTTCCGCTTTTCAAGTTGGCGCGAGAGCCGCTTCCGCGCGAAAAAGATCAGTCGTTCCCGGCGTTTGGCATGGATGCGCCAGAGTTCGATATCCGGCACTTTGCTCACTTTATCCCAGATCTCGGGCGCGCCCGGACGTTCGGTAAAATGCGGTCCGAGATACGACTCGAACAGATCATTCATCTCATGCGATATCCAGGACGAGAGGTGTACTCCGTTGGTGATACCGGTGATCGGGATCTCTTCCTTGGGGAGACCCGGCCAGATGTGGTGCCACATATCGCGCGATACATGCTTGTGAAGTTGTGAGACGCCGTTGTTGTGGGCCGAGTACTTCAGCGCCGCGACCGTCATACAGAATGTCTCGTTTTCATCCAGCGGATTGATCCGCCCAAAGGTCAGGAAATCTTTCCAGCTGATCCCCAATTGCCGGATGTGATCTCCCAGGTAGCGGTGCACCAGCACCGGATCAAATCGTTCATTGCCTGCCGGAACCGGGGTATGCGTGGTAAAGACACTGGTCGCCCAGACAAACTGCGAGGCTTCGTAGAAGCTGAGCCCTTTTTCGTGCATCAGGATGCGCAACCTCTCCAACGTCAGAAACCAACTGTGTCCTTCATTCATGTGATAAACACCTGGGTTCAGCCCCAGCGCTTTGAGCGCGCGGACGCCGCCAATACCGAGAATGATCTCCTGGCGGATCCGCATATCTTTGTCGCCGCCATACAATACCGACGTGATCTCGCGCGCCTTGGTCGAGTTCTCCGGTATATTCGTGTCCAGCAAATAGAGTGGAATATGACCGACCGTCACCTTCCAGATCTGGCAATGCACCGGCATGCCATCCAGTTCCACCGTCACTCGGAGCGGTTCATCCTTCCCGTTCTTGACCAGATCCACCGGCATGTGGTACCAGTCATTCTCCTCGTACCGCTCCTGTTGCCAACCGTCGGGGGAGAGGATCTGCCGGAAATATCCGTAACGATAGAGCAGCCCCACGCCGATCAGCGGAAGGCCGAGATCCGAGGCTGACTTCAGCGTGTCACCGGCAAGAACTCCCAGTCCGCCGGAATAGACCGGCAACCCGGTATCCAGACCATACTCCAATGAGAAGTACGCGATCCGCTGATCTTCCATGTCTGGATACTTGTAGTGGAACCACTTCTTGCGCGAGAGATAGTCTTTGTACTTTTCGTACACGCGATCGAGGCTGATCAGGAACGCTTCGTCCTGCGCGGCTTTGGCGAGCGATTCCTGCGGCAGGCGGGAGAGCATCTCGATCGGATTCTGGTAGCAGGCTTCCCACATCTCCGGATCGAGCCGGATGAAAAGACGGACCACGTCAAAGTTCCACGAGAACCAAAGGTTGTTGGCCATCTCCTGGAGCGGTTTTAAGCGGTCGGGGACAGTGGGAAGTACGAGAAGCTGTTTAACGCGCATTGCCTATCCTTGTGCTGGTCCTATCGATTCTGCCGCGGGTCGTCAACTCTTATATGTATCGTACCTTAGGCCGACAAGTTAACCTGGTGTCACGACTTCCGCCCGAAATCCGGCGTCCGGCCAACTCGTATTGGCTCAAGTCGTTTCCATTCATGCCGATTGATAGATAACACGCCTAAAACTCCGCCGCCAATTATTATTTTCCCTTTGGCGGCCTAAAAGTGTAGACTGTCGGTATGCCAAAGACTAAAAAGCGGTTGGGTCTCTTGACGGGCGGCGGTGACTGCCCCGGATTGAATGCCGTTATTCGCGCGGTCGTTAAGACCGCCGAAAACGAATACGGTATGGAAGTTGTCGGGTTCATGGATGGCTATGAGGGCCTGGTCGAGAATCGATATCGTACTATCGATATGAAGGATGTTCCCGGGCTGCTGTCGCAGGGCGGGACGATCCTCGGCACCTCAAATCGAGCCGATCCGTTTAGATTCCCGGTGCTCCAGGGGGACGATTACGTTTATCTCGATCGGTCAAATGAGACCGTTCTCAATTTTGAGTCGCTGGGTCTTGACGGCCTGATCGCGATCGGCGGCGACGGTACTATGGCGGCGTCATCGCAACTTGCCGCAAAGGGTCTCCGCATCGTTGGTGTCCCGAAGACGATCGACAATGACCTGCTGGGGACAGACCAGACGTTCGGATTTGATTCGGCGCTGCAAACCGCGGTTGAGGCGATCGACAAGATCCATACGACCGCCCAGTCGCATCATCGAGTCATGATCGTCGAAGTAATGGGACGCTACGCCGGGTGGATCGCGCTCGGCGCCGGCCTGGCCGGCGGCGGCGACATTATTCTGCTCCCCGAGTTCCCTTACGATCTCGACCCGATCTGCGAACAGATAAAGCTCCGCAAGTCGCAAGGGAAGAACTTCTCGATCATGGTGGTGGGCGAAGGGGCCAAGCCCGCAGGGGGGGAGATGACCGTCTCGCGGCTCATCAAAAACTCTCCCGACGCCATCAGGCTTGGCGGCGTCTCACATCGTATCGCGGCGCAACTTGAAGCTCTGCTCAAACTGGAATGTCGGGTAACTATCCTCGGACATCTGTTGCGCGGCGGCGCTCCCTCCGCGTATGATCGACTGCTCGCCACCCGCTACGGTGTCGAAGCGGTGCATCACGCGGCACGCGGCCAATACGGCCGGATGGTCGCGCTGCGAGATAACGAGATCACTTCAGTACCGATATCGGAAGTCGCCGGAAAATACCGCCGGGTGACCCCTGACCATCCCTGGATCAAGACCGCGCAGGCAGTTGGTGTCTGTCTCGGCGTGCCCCAGGATATGCCGCTCGAGGAATACCTTGCGGTGCTTCACAAGTAGCTCCAATGGCGACAACCTGTAATGGGAACAGGGAATATCACGGAAGATGAGTAATTCGAAACCGATCAATAAACAAAAGATGCTTGAGAAGCTGAAAGCTTCTCCGGCCTACGACATCGCGTACAAGGATCTCGACTTCCTCGGACTGGAGGAACTTCGCCCCGTCCGCCTTCAGCTCGAACTGCTTAAGCCGGAAATGACCTTTCGCCAGCACAAGATCAGTTCGACCATTGTCGTATTCGGCGCGACCCGACTGGTTGAACATGCCGAAGCTGCCCGCCGAGTGAAGGAGATCGAACAGCGGCTCCGCATTGAACCCGATGTCAAGCGCCTTCGCGCTGAACTGGCTGTCGCCAGGCGAATTCTGGCCAAGGCACGCTATTACGATGAGGCCCGCGAGTTCGCTCGGCTGGTGTCTGAAGACACCCAGAAGCGCAAAGGGAAGCACGAGTATGTGATCATTACCGGCGGCGGTCCGGGGATCATGGAAGCGGCCAACCGCGGCGCGTACGATGTCAACGCCAAATCGATCGGCCTGAATATCACGCTGCCGATGGAGCAGGAGCCGAACCCGTACATCACTCCCGAGCTGTGCCTGCAATTCCATTATTTCGCGATCCGCAAGATGCACTTCCTGCTTCGCGCCAAAGCGTTGGTCGCGTTTCCCGGCGGGTTTGGGACGCTCGATGAACTTTTCGAGGCGCTGACGTTGGTGCAAACGCGCAAAGTCCCTCAATTGCCGATCGTCCTGTTTGGCGAGCAGTACTGGAAAAATCTGATCGACTTTGAATATCTTGTCGCCGAGGGGACTATCGACGCCGAAGATCTCAAGCTATTTGTCTATGCGGACAAAGCAGAAGATGCCTGGAACTACATCAAGTATTTCTTCCGCGCCGCTGAGAACGGCAAACAAGATCGGGCCAATGGTGTCGAAGAACAGGAGGGTCTGCTCGCGGATCAGGTTCACCAGGCGCGAGAGCGGGTCAAACGGGTAGCGTCGGTCAAGTCCCGGCCGCGCCGTCGCCAATAGCGGTTACTTCAGAATGAAGCCTCGACTCTTAAGGTAATGCTTCATATGCGGGCGGCGGGTGGTTGGCGAGGTGTTGGCCAGCCTTCGAGCCGTATGTTCCGACCAGGTATATCTCCCCTTGAACTCCGGATACTTTTCCGGTTGTACTTCCCGACCCTGTAAATGCCCGAACTGGATCAATCGTTCATCATACTCACTGATGGCGGGGTCGATCTTCTCCGGCTCATAATTCTCCGCAAATCGGATACCGTCGAGCGAGATCCGCGGCTTGACTTTGGGCTCAACGCTCGGATAACCCAATGACATCCCCATGACCGGATAGACCAGCTCCGGCAATGCGAGCTTCTCCGAGACTTCGGCGATGTGATTTCTAATCGCGCCCACCATGACGCCACCCATTCCCATCGCCTGCGCCGCCATGAGCGCCCTTCCTGCTGCGAGCGTGGTATCGACCGTCGCCACAATGAACAGCTCAGTGTACTCGCCAAAAAATGGGTAACCCGCGCGCTCCGAGACTCGCCGCAGCCGATAGAGATCGGCGCAAAAGACGAGGAAGAGCGGACAGTCAATGATATGCTGTTGATTCCCGCAGAGTTCTGACATCCGCAGCTTGGTCGCCTGCTCCCGTATGGCGATGATAGAATAGCCCTGGAGATTAGACGATGTCGGCGACTGCTGAGCGGTCGTCAGTATCATCCGCTCATCTTTGAGCGAGATCGTCTGGTCGGTGAATTGGCGTGCCGACGCATGGCCGCGGAGAAAGTCTATGAGCTGATTCATGCTTAAACCTCAAAAAGAAAACCGGACCCCGCGCGATTGCGGAGTCCGGTGTAGTATAGCAGAGTTACGACTCAGCGCAAGCTCAACCGCCGAAGACCATTCCTGTCTGGAACTCGCGTTGAGCGGACCGAGCCGCCTTGATCTGGCGGACCACCTCTTTGAAGTGGGCGCGCGTCATGTCATCGACCCCGGCCGCTCCGGCTGCGCGTCCGGCGGCTCCTTCGATCACGTCCAGATCATTCGCCGCCAGTGTGCGAGCGTCTGACGGATAGACTGCGGGGCTGCTTAAATAAATGTCGATCACTTTCTGCAAGTGCGCCAATTGGAGCTGACGACGGAAACTGTTGGTCGTCGCCGGCGTGATCGCCTCGGTCCAGATCGTACGACGACAGTCGGTAAACATGTCGTACATCGTGTACTTCTCCGCGCCGTCAGGATAACGCTCAAGATTGTTGAGCAAACGGCCAACTGTCAGCGGATTGTACAGCTTGTCGATTGATGATTTCTGCACCGAGAGAACCATCTGGTGGAACGGATAATCTACCTGGGGAACGGAGTAGACCGACCAGGCGAAATCAGGGAAACGCTCCGGCTGAAGTTTATTCAGCAGATCGTT
>JAMPYH010000051.1 GCA_023700785.1 Candidatus Zixiibacteriota bacterium | reverse complement strand
TGGGGGCTTGAAGCACATACTGAACGGGGAGCACGTTACCGCGCCCACCACCGATGGTCTGTTCCTGAATGACATTGGTGCGGGCATCGGTCATTTTGGCGGCCATGCGGGACATCTGGCCGGCGATCTCCGCTTGAGTCCGTTCGCGTTGGTCGGTATCGACCAATATCAGACGAACAAAACTGGTATTGACCGAGCTCGAAGCACCAAAGCCGGGCGAGGTGACAGAAACGACCGCCTTGGCTTCAGGGACAGAGTTCTGAATCGAGTCCACCAAACGCGAGACAAACCGATCCATCGCGTCAAAAGAGGTCCCTTCCGGCGCGGTGGAGGAGAGGCGGATGGCGCTTCGGTCCTCGAGCGGCGAAAGTTCGCGCTTGAGGTTGACGCCGACCAGGAAGATCAATCCGATGGTCGCGGCCATGATCAGATAAGCGAGCGCCCGTCGCCGGAGGAACGCGTCAAGCGCAGACGCATAGGCGTTGTTCAATCGCTCGAAGAACGGTTCGGTGGCCCGGTAGAATCGCGAGTGCTCCGCATGCGGCTTGAGGATCCGCGCGGACATCATGGGTGTAAGCGTCAGCGCGACGAAGGCGGAGATGATCACCGAACCCGCGAGTACCACGCCAAACTCGGTAAAGAGCCGGCCGGTCAGTCCCTGCAGGAAGATGATCGGCAGAAAGACCGCCGCGAGCGCGGCGGTCGTGGAAATGATCGCGAAAAAGATCTCGCGCGAGCCGACAATGGCGGCATCGAACGGCTGCCTCCCGGCCTCGACCTTGGCATAGATATTCTCCAGCACGACAATGGCGTCATCCACCACTATACCGATCGCCAGCACAATTCCCAGCAAAGTCAGGACATTAATAGTGAACCCGGCGAGATACATGATGAAGAAGGTGCCGATAAGCGAGATCGGGATGGCGGTGGCGGGAATGATCGTCGTCCGCCAGTCGCGCAGAAACAGAAAGATGATCATCACCACGAGACCAAACGCGATGAAGATAGTTTCTTCGACCTCGCTGATGGAATTGCGAATGAAGGTTGTGATGTCGAAGCCGTAGCCTACTTCGATATCTGACGGGAGGTCTTTCTTTATCTGTTCGACCCGCGCGTAAAACTCATTGGCAATGGCAATGTTGTTTGAGCCCGGTTGCGGCGTGATCACGACGCCGACCATCGGGATACCGTCGCGGCGAAGGATCGTTCGGTCGTTTTCCGCTCCCAGCGCGGCATAGCCGACATCCTTGAAACGCACCAACTGGCCATCGACATCTTTAATGATCACGTTGTTGAACTCATCGACCGACGACAGCAATCCGGAAGTGCGAATGCTGAGCTCAGTCGCGTCTCCTTCGATCCGTCCGGTCGGGAGCTCGACATTCTCACGATTGATCGCCGTCCGGACATCGAGGGCAGTCAGGCCGTAAGCGGCGAGTTTGGCAGGATCCATCCAGAGACGCATCGAATATCGGCGCTCGCCCCAGATGCGAACCTCGGAGACGCCGGGGATGGTCTGAACGCGCTCCTTGAAGAGGTTATTGGCGATATCGGAGAGGTCCAGCAGATCGCGAGTATTACTCTTCAGGCTGAGAAAGACGATCGGCGAAGCATCGGCGTCCGCTTTGGAGACGGTTGGCGGGTCGGCGTCGGCGGGGAGTTGACCAACAGCGCGCGAAACGCGATCGCGGACATCATTGGCCGCGGCTTCGAGGTCCGCGTTAAGATCAAACTCGACCGTGATCGTGCTGCGACCGTCGCGACTGGTTGAGGTCAGTGAGCGGATGCCGGCAATACCGTTAATTGATTCTTCGAGACGTTCAGTGATCTGCGATTCAATGACATCGGCGTTGGCGCCTACGTAGTTTGTGGTGACTGTTACCAGCGGCGGATCAACATTGGGATACTCACGTATGCCTAACGAGCGCAGACCAATAAAGCCAAAGATAACGATAGCGACCGACATGACGATCGCCAGAACCGGCCGATGGATGGAGATATTGGATAAACTCATTGAGTTTCGCCGCTTAGCAGTTCTGATATCTGCACCGCCATGCCAGGACGGATCTGGAGCAGGCCCGAAGTGATCAACGTGTCGCCCGGATTGAGACCTTCGAGGATCTGCACCGACTGCTCGGTGCGGGCGCCGGCCTGAACAGTCCGAACCGCGGCTTTGCCCCCTTCATAGACGTACAACTTGTAACTCTTCAAGTCCGGTATGAGCGCCTGAGTAGGGACCATCAGCGCGTTCTCAATACGTTCAAGCGGGATATCGACATTGGCAAACGCGCCGGGGAGCATCGCTCGGCTCGCCGGTTCGGTCAGCGCGCGAATCTGGACGGTACGCGTATTGCGATCGATCCGCGGTTCGACGGCGTAGATCTTCGCGGAGTACTTGTCAGCGATCCCTTCGACAGTAAAGAAGACCGTTGCGCCAACGGTCAGGAGCGGGGCATATCGCTCGGGAGCCGAGAAGTCGAGCTTGAGCCGGCTGATATCCTGCAGGGTCGCAATTTTGGTCTCAGAATTGACAAAAGCGCCTTCCGAAACCCCTCTTAAGCCGATAACACCTCGAAATGGAGCGCGGATCTCGGTTTTGGCAATTTGCGCCTGCAACAGGTCGAGTTCCGCTTGAAGGGTATTTGCTTCGGTTACCGCTGCTTCATAATCCTGCTGACTGATCCCCTGAGTTTTGTAGAGCGCTTCGTTCCGCTTGAGCCGATCATCCACCTGCTTCTTCTGGTGGCGCACTTTGTCAAGTTCCGCCTGGAGGACATCATCGTTGATCTTGACCAGCAGGTCGCCCAGGCTGACCACTGAACCTTCCCTGAAATGGATCTTTTCGACCTTCCCGGAGGTCTCCGGCTGGAGAACGACCTCTTCATTGGCCAGCAGTGAACCGGTAGCGGTAATGCGCGTGTTCAGGGTCTGGGGATGAACAAGCTGGGCGCTGACACTGAGCGAATTACTCGCGCGCTGACCAACCCCTGGCGCGGACTGTGTCGCGTTTGATGTCGCCATTTTGCGTCCGACCAGACCCGCGACGGCGACCAAGGCTACAACCAACAAAACGATATTACGAAGTTTCATATCAACTACTCATGATCCCTTCACTCTGCAGCGGCTCGCGGCAGAAGAATAACGCTATCCAGAGAAGAACGCAACGAGCCTGCTTACAAGAAAAACAGGGGGAGTTGTCTCCGGTTCCAACCCATTTCTCCTCATTCTTCTACCTTCTACCCACATTGAAGTAAACGGATTCACAGGAGCCCTTGGGCGATGGGAGATAAGTATTATGTTGTGGAAATCGGTCGGTGCATGTATTCTTGCCCCAGTCCGACCTCAGGAATCAATGGAATGACCCGAAAGATACAGATCACCCTCCTTATCGTGTTGGTTCTACTCCTGGCGATCGTGGTCATTTTTCTCGAAATGCCCGAGCGAACTCGTTTTTGGATGGAACTCTTCACCGCGGGTCATACGTTGGTATTCGGGCTGTCGTCGCTCGCCTTCCTGCAACTTAGCGTGATCTTGCTCTCGGGAAGAATCAACTCTCGACTTACCCACTATCTGGTGGCTTTCATCGCGGCTGCGGCGGTAGGGGTGGCCACTGAAGTGATCCAGCACTATGTCGGGCGAGATTGCGAGCTGGCCGATTTTCTCCGCGATCTTTTGGGAGCGGCGGCGTTTCTCTGCGTCGCGATGACTTTTGACTCCGGACTGACCTGGGACTTTCCCTCGGGAAGAACGGTGAGGATGATCGTCAGGATCGCCGCGCCGGTGCTCATCCTGTCTATCTTTTGGCCCGCGCTCAATTGGGGAGGATCATATTTGTACCGGGACAGCCGGATGCCGATACTCATCTCGTATGACTCGCCGATAACCCGCAAGTTCATACGACCATCAAACTGCCGACTTGAGATCACCGACCCTCCGGTCGAGTGGCGCTCTCAGCTGGACAAAGTGGTCAAACTGACCTTCCTGCCGGCAATCTACCCGGGGGTGATGTTTAGAGAAATGTCACCCGACTGGTCCGGGTACCGCGAGATGCAGTTCGGACTATTTTCTGAAAGACCGGACACTTTTGCGCTGGAACTGCGTATCAACGACCGGCACCACGTCGATAGGTACAGTGACCGGTTTAACACGGTGCTCAAAGTAACTCCGGGTTTCAACCAGGTGTCGATCCCGCTGGAAAAACTGCGCGCCGCGCCACAAGGGCGCGAGATGGATCTACGGGAAATGGGGACCATTATTCTCTTTGCGTCCCGCCCTACCGACAGTTTCACGGTATATCTTTCCGAACTTCGCCTCAAATAAAAACGCCCGCAGGCAGGCGCCGCGGGCGTGAGATCGAGCCGCTTGTGTCTATTCGAGAACCGGTTCGGTGAGTTCGATAGTGGTTACCTGCCCGAATTCACTGAGCGGTTTATCAAATGTCTCCGGTTTTCCCACGACCACAAAGGTCATTTGACTCGGGTCGAAGTATTTTTCCGCCACGGATTTTATGTCCGCAAGCGTCACCCTGCTGACATTGTCGATATAGGTATCATAATAATCAGTCGGATAGCCGTTGTACTCGAGCGAGATCAGGTTCTGGATAATGCGACCGCTGGTGTCAAAATTGAAAACAAACCGGTTGATGGCGGCGTTGCGGGCCTCATCGAGCTCGTCCTGTGTCGCGCCTTCGGCCCGGATTTTGGAGATCTCCTCCATGATGATCTTGGTCGCCTTGTAGCAGGTCGAGCTTTTGGTCTGACAGAAAGCGGCGAAGACGCCATAGTCACGGGAATCGATATCAAAGCTCGATCCGGCGCGGTAGGCGAGCCCCTCGTCGGAGCGAACACGCGAGGTCAGCCTTGACGTAAATGAACCGCCTCCAAGGATGTAGTTCATCAAGCTGATGGCGTACCTGTCCGGGTTATCTCGGCGGATACCCATCTGGCCGATGCGGATATTTGCCTGGTTGACATCCTTCAGGACTTCGTAAACCCCAGGCTTAACCCCAAAAATCACTTCCGGCGGGGCGGCGGGAATTGTTTCTGACTTTTGCCAGTCGCCCACGAGCGCGTTCAGCTTGGCGATCAATTCATCCTTCCTGAAGTCTCCCGCGATACCCACGATCATATTGTTGGGAACAAAATACATTCGATGGTAGGCGAACAGATCCTCGGGGGTGATCGCCTTGATCGAAGCCCACTCAAGTATTCTTCCGTTGGGATGGTCTCCGTAGATCAGATGGTTAAAATACCGATTGGTGACTGAACCGGGATCGTCGTTGCGGCGCTTGATCGAATTGCGAATGTCAACCTTCGCCAGTTCCAATTTGTCCGCGGGAAAGGCAGGATTACGCAGAAGATCGGCCCAGAGCTTCAGTCCCAGATCCAGATCTTTGGAAAGAACGGAAAGGCTGGCGGTACCGAACTCGTCGCCGATGCGAGTCTCCAACATCGCGCCGGCATACTCGAGCAGGATGTTCAGCGAATCACCGCTGATCGAGGTACTCCCGCCGGTCCGCATGACCGTTCCTACCAGTTGAGACAGTCCGTCCTTTTCTTTGGAATCATACACTGAACCGCATCGGATCATGGTTGTGAGCGATAGGGTCGGCAGCCGATCATTCTCGTAAAGATAGACGATCATCCCATTGGCCAGGACGACCCGCTCAACGTCCAGGCCGATCCTGGGAATGCGGACATCCACAGGTTTGCCGGTCAACTTCTCGATCATCTTCGAGCCTTGCGATTTGACGGTTGGTGTCTCACCAAACGCGGTCACCGCCAGGAGAAATATCAGAAAAAGAGTAATTATGGTTTTCATGGCGATGCTCCTTCCTAGCTCTGCTTACTCGAAGTAGCGGGTTGACTGGCGGGGGTTTTGGTGATGAACGCGACCGTCCGGTTGCGCTTCACCAGATACCGTTTGGCGACCCGCATGATATCGTCGGCCGTGACCTTCTTGAGAGCCTCGCGGCTGTCCAGGAAGTAGCGCCAATTTCCGGTTACGGATTCAGAATTAGCGATTCGGAAGGCCAGGCCATTGTTGGACTCGAGCGAGCGGATCAACGACGCATCCACCTGGTTACGCATTTTTTCAAGTTCCCACTGGGTGACCGGCTCAGTGGCCAGCCGCTCTATTTCAGCATAGACCGCTTCTTCGAGCTGGGGGATAGTGGTGTTGCCGAATGGCGTCAGGGTAACGGTAAAGGCGCTGGGGAGACGGCTGGCCGAGGCTGATGCCTGAGCGCTGCCAAGTTTCTTTTCCCTGATCGCTTTGTGGAAGCGGCTGGTTCGTCCGCTGGATAAAATGCTGGCCGCGGCCTCAAGAGCGACACAATCGGGATGACCAATCGCGGGCATATTGTAGGCGATAAACGCGATCGGATTGGCGTCCATTTCGACCTCAACGCGCCGCTCGCCCGATTGCTCGGCATCGCGGCTAACCACGGGAGGGGGTGCAGGGAGGGATGGTATTTTCGCGAAATATCTTTCCGCGAGCGCGAAGACCTCGTCCGCGTTGACATCGCCCACTACTACCGCAGTGGCATTCGCCGGTGAGTAGTGACTCCGGAAATATGCCTCGACCTGTTCGCGGCTGACTGTCATCAAGTCGCTCATCCAGCCGACTACCGGCCAGTGGTAGCCGGACGCCCAGAACATGGCCGCGCTCAACGCCTCATCGAGTTTGCCGAAGGGGCTGTTCTCGGTCCGCAGTCGCCGCTCCTCCATGACAACATCGCGCTCGGAGTAAAATTCGCGAAGCACCAGATTCTCCAAGCGGTCAGCTTCGAGAAACATCCAGAGTTCAAGGCAGCTCTTCGGGAGCGAGACATAGTACTGGGTACCGTCATTGCTCGTCGACGCGTTAAGCCCGGTGCCGCCATTCTCGAGATAGGCGCCCCAGAGTTCGTCCTTGATGACATACTGCTTCTGTCGCGCCTGTACGTCGGCGATCTGCTTTTTCAGTTCATTCAGGCGCGTCGAGTCCCGGGGGTTGAGTGGGTTGGACAACTTGATCTGCTCCGCCCGATGAAGCGCGGCCAGGGAGTCGATCGACCTCATGAGCGGTACCTCGGCTTCGTAATTGCTGGTACCCAGGATCTTGGTCCCCTTGAACAGCATGTGCTCAAGGAGATGAGAAGTGCCGGTAATGCCGGGCTGCTCATCAACTGAGCCGGTGTTGAACCGGATAATGGTGGAGAAAACCGGGGCAGAGTGATTCTCCAGCACCAGGATCCGCATCCCATTGGCCAGGACTTGTTTTTTAACGTCAAGCTGGAACTCACCGGTCTGCGCCGCGATCGATGATCCAGACAGCAGGATCGCGCACAGCATGATACGTGTTAGTCGCATACGGTCCTCACTTTTCGGGACGTATCTCTATTGGAGATGGTTAATTGGCGCGCGGGAACGCTCGCGAAGTCTGATGTCCTATCAAACCGCATGCGGCAAACATAGGCCACAACCGGTGACCGGGCAAGCGCATAAATCAGACAACAGCGGCCATCAAGTCAAGGATGGCCGCCGGTTGACAAGCATGAAGACACTGAACTTCGATCAAGGGCAGAGCGGGAGTTGGCTCAGACTTCCCGTGACGTAGGCGATCATGATGCTCAGGTCGGTCAGGTCGATGGCCCCCTGACTATTCAGGTTCCATTCGGCCCGGCACGTGGGCCGCACGTTTGACATCGTAATATAAGCAATGAGTAAACTCAGATCGCTTAAGTCCACCGTGCCGACTCCGTCAAGGTTGCCGGTTGTTCCCACACAACAGGTCTGCTGAATGAATTGAACCGCGGCAAGCGGATCGAGCCGCCCCTGGCCAAGTTTCCCGACGTACGCAGGGTTCTGCGAGTCGATATTAACCGTGGTATTGAGAAGCGCGTCGCGAACCTCCTCCCATGTCGCTGTCGGCTTAATGGCATAGATAAGCGCGGCGGTGGCGGCGACGAAGGGAGCAGCAAAACTGGTACCATCCCACCAGGCATACGCCGAATCGAGATACGGGGCGTACACAGAGTCACCCGGCGCGCAGATATCGATCTTGCCGTGGTAGTTCGAATAAAGCGACTTCTGATCAAGGGAATCGACTGCCGCCACCGCCAGAACGTAGGAGTCAAGAGCGGGGAAGAGTTCGACCTCCGACGAATCATTTCCCGCGGCAGCGATGACCATGACATTCTGATTGCGGGCGAACTCGATCGCCTCATCCAGGACGTCATGCTTGCCGGACATCACAATACTGAGGTTGATAACTTTGCAGCCCTGATCCACGGCGGTCAGGAGCGCGTCGGCGATCATGAAGCCGTCGCCTCTGCCGGTGGTATCGAGCACACGGTAGGCGATGAGGTGGGCATCGGGGGCGACCAGATTGATCACTCCCGCGACAAAGGTACCGTGCCCTGAACCTCGCCCCCCCTCCTCATCGATCGCGCTTGAGTCATTGGCGATGAAATCGTATCCCGAAGTCGCCGCAGGCTGAAGGGTGGGATGAGCCAGGTTTATGCCGGCATCGATAACACCGACCAGCACACCATCGCCAGTCGTCACCGACTGAGTGGAAGACAGCTGAAGAGTGGTGGCGGCGGTCTGGGTCATCGGATCGGTCGAGGGAACTGCGTCAAGAAAAGGCTGGCTCGATTGGACCGCCTCTGGGGCGTCGAGCAGATAATTGGCGGAACAATAGACTACCTGGGGGTCGGTCGCGATGACCGCGGCAAGGCTCTCGGCGTTTTGACCGGGCTGAGTCTCCAGCAGATAGGCCGAGATATGACTCAGGTATCGAGTGACGCTGGTCCCGTACTGTTGATTGATAGAGTCAACGCTGTACCCGGGCATCACTTTGCAGACCATCTGTTCCGGCACGAAATCGCCGGTCGGGCCGGCGGCAACGTATGGCGCCAGACTGGCCAGCAATGCTATTGTCAGTGACACGATCTTCCTGTTCATAATGCCTCAGCCCTTATTATTCGCCTGCGCCATGGATCGCGAAGGCCGCCCAATGATACGCCGAAGGAAACTTCTCGCGCACCGTTTCCGCGGCGGTACGCGCCGCTGTTGCCAATGATTGACCGTCGAAATATCGCTCGTAAAACGAATGCATCCATATCGCGGTCGATTCGTCAGAGACCGGCCAGTGTCCCGCGATCACATTGCGCGCCCCCATCTCAAGCAGTGACCTGACCAGTCCGGTCGATTCCTCTCCCGGCATCGCCACCTGCTGACCGGATCGGCAGGCAGCCAGAGTCGCCAGGCCGACTTTGACACTTCGCAGCCGGAAGTCGGCCGCAAACAGTGGCCCGTCGACCAGGTGCAGCGAAGAATAAAACGGATTATCGGCCCGCAAGTGCGCATGGCCTGAATAGTGCCAGAGTCTCGACTCACCATCGGAGGGCCAGCCGGCCCTGGTGGCGGGCAGATGATTGACACTGTGATCTCCAGAACGCTCCGCCAGACTCGCAAGTTCATGCCTGACCATCGGCAGATCATCGGCGGCTCCGGCGAAAAGATCGACACGAGGCGTGGTCACGTTGATCGACCGGGCATGCAGAAAGTGCCTCAGGCTCGGCGCTAATATGAACTGATGGCGATGCAAAAGGGGGGCGGAATCTACCCGCAACGCCTGCCAGGGGAGATTAGCCAGATCTCCCTCGGGCAGAATGAGTACTCTTTCATGGCTGTCGCCGATCTCAAGAGGGCGCCAGAGCTTTTCGGCCAAATGACTGAAGAACTTCTCTTCTGCCAAGACCTGTCCACCGCTTGCGAGATGCTTCTGGAGCAGCTCAGATTCGAGGAGGAAGCGCCACTGACGCATGGCCGCGCCGATCACCGACCGGCCATCCCGATAGCGAACCAGCCGGGTCGCGCCCTGGTGATGCACAAACGCCACAATGTCGCGATCGGTCAGATGAAACTGGATAACCGGGAGTAGATTGGAAGTTTCTTCTATCTCAGAGAGAATCCGGTCAACGGGATCAACATGCGCTGTCGCGCCGCGTTCCATCGCCGCCAACTCGAGGCGCACCTGCCTTTGCAGCTTGGCCAGACCATGCTGAGCCTCGGTAGAAACGCTGCCGCGTTCGCCCGCGATGCCGCCTATCTGGCGCGCGATGATCGCGACCTGGTGGGCCAGCTCGACCAGAGACCGTTCAGCGCGCCGGCGAACTTCGTCAGCCTGATCAAGCGACGCAAGCGGCGCCCAAATGCCGGCCGTTTTGTAGCGCTCCGACCAGGCTGCCGCCTCGCGAGGTGAATCGCGCAATTGCGATTCGATGAGCCTAAGATGCGGAGAGACCGTGCCGGTAGCGTAGCGGGCCCGAAGTTCCAGCGGCGGCAGTTGCGCTTTGACCGCGTCCAAACGATCCGCCGCCTGCTGCCAGTGACGGCGGGCGCGATCGATCCGGCCATCGGACTCGGATATGTCGCCTAACAGAGTCTGCCACCAGGCAAACAAATGAGGGACTTCTTTTACCGCGCGATTTGTCGCGAGCCGACCGACTGCGATCGAAACGAGTTTCCCATGGGATGCGTCATGCAGGTCGCAGACAGCGGCCCAGAGGGGAAGTTGCGCTTTCGCGAAATGCGTCCGAGCGTTGCGTAAGGACGATCGTCTGGATTTCTGATCGGCACTTAACTGCGACTCCACCAGGTAAGAGGCTCCCAGAAAGCCGTGATTATGGTCGATCTTGAATCCCTCGATCGCCTTTCGGGCGGACTGGCGCGCTTCGGCAAGTAGTCCCAGTCCGAATGCGGCTTTGGCTCGAAACAAGCGAGCTTTCGAGAGTTCGTACCGATGCGCCAGGGCCTTAAATTGCTTTTCCGCGGAGCGTGAGGAATCCAGCGCGTCCGTCAATAAATTGAGTCCCAGATAAACTTCGGCCCGATCCAGTTCGCAGAGCGCGGCGCCTTTGGGCTGACCAAACTTGCGATAAGCCGCTTCGCAGTCAGCCAGCTCTGTAAGAGCAATATGGAATTGCCCCCTGAGCATGGCCAACCAGGCAAGGCCATACCTGGCATCGGTACCGTCGAGCATAAACTCATTCTTGAAGTAGATATCTCGAGCCTTGACATACAGCGGCTCCGCCTGGTGAAACTCAAAAAGCTGGACGAGGGTATTGGCGCGATTGTACTCGCATCGGGCAACCGACAAATCGTCTCCCACCGACTGGAAATATTCGGAAGCGAGAAAGTAAAAGCGTTCGGCGTCGCGATGTTTATCCTGCCGATGCAAAAGGTTGCCGAGGTTGACATGGGTCATGGCGATATCCGCGGTAGCGTTGGCACGCTTAAACGCGGTCAGAGCCAGATTGGCGCGTCGCCGAGACTCAGGGTAGTCGCCGAGATACATGTACACGTCAATAAGAGCGCGATCGATCCGTGCTTTGACCAGAGCGTCGCTGCCCGCAAGTCGTCGAGCGTGCAGATAAGCCTTCTCCGCCTCAGTATGCTTTACCGACATGTGGGTAACCCGGGCAAGCGCGCGGTAGGCGGTCAACAGTAGAGGAGATTGTTTGTTTTCGGAGCGTCTGACAAATAGTCTGGCAAGAGTCAGAGCCTTCTTAAGCGACTTTTGAGCTTCCAGCCTGATGCGGTCATCGACCGCCTTCGCCAGCGAGGAGGGCTCCAGACTATGATTCTGACCGTGGGAAAGAAAGCGGTCAACCGCGGATGCTACGTCCGGCTGCTTGGTTTCCATAACAGCTCCGGCAGCTCGAGCCGCAAGTCATCCGCTTTGATCCGGATATGTTTGGGAGGCTTAATACTGGACCACTCATAGAATCCCGAAGTGTTCGCGGTCACCTCCTGTTTATCGGCGAGCAACCTGACGAGTTCGGGAGTGACCATGTCACCGGTAACTTGCGCAGTG
>JAMPYH010000050.1 GCA_023700785.1 Candidatus Zixiibacteriota bacterium | reverse complement strand
TTCTGGAATTGGTCGAGCCAGAACGATCGCGTCGCCGACCAGGGAGAGTATTCAAAGCCATCGTACGCTCTGACGCGCCACCAGTGTTGCGCGTTCTCGGCGAGATTCTGCGACGTAATATCGAACGAGACATTGCCGCTGTTAGCGAGTGCTTCCTGGCCGGTCGCGGCGCTGTCAAAGTAGATGCCATATTGGTAGGTGATCGCGTCCGATTCCGCGTCCGCCACTGCCTGCACGGTCAAATAGGCCGGCAGACTGTTTAACAAAGAACCATGATTGGGCGCTAATTGAGTCGGGGTCGGCGCGGCGCTGTTTAGTCGAATACTGCTTTCGTACCAATCCGACCAGGCAAAGCCATTATGACTGCGAGCTCGCATGTAATACGTCGCGCCATCGACGAGAGCCGCCCCTCCGTACGGTTCGGTCGTGTCAGGGCCGATGAACAGCAGAGGATCCCACAGCTCGGCGACTGTCCACTCATTGTCGCTTCCCACCTCGACTTCAGCCGAATCCTGCGTGTTGACTCCCGCCGCGAAATAACTCCAGGCCAGCGTTGGCGAATTGTTCAGCACATGGGTCTGATTTTCCCCCACCGCGACCAACCGAGTCACCTCAGGAGTTGAGACAGTGAAGGTCGAATCATCAAAAAAGCGGAGAATGCGCTGAGTCAGCGTGTCACGGTGCGCGTACCCGCCCGTCGTATCGGAGTAACTGACATATTCAAGCGGGAATGTCAGGAAGACCGACTTGTAGGATCCGCTGTACATCACTCCGCAATGACCCAGATACGGGGTGCCGGTAAAGAGCGCAGAGAGCTCGAATGACAGAACACCGTCCGATGTCGGCTGAATGCGCGTTACCTTTTTCATGCTCGAGGGTGTTCCCGGAGCGAATACGTACCGAGTTCCCTCCGAAAGCGGATTTCCCGGCACGCCATAAAAGAAGTTGCCGTACGTAACAGAATCCTGGAACCGGACCTTGAAATAGTCGCGCATAAAAGCGGAATCGAGCAGATGCAGTTGGGCCGCGGCGGTCGCGCTGGCGACGACAAGATTGCCGCCCCCATCCAGGTATGATTTCATAGCGGCGACATCGGCCGCGGTCAGCGCGCCGGTCGGTTTAAGACCGCTCATCCAAAAAACGTAGTCAAACTGCGCCAGAGTGCCGGCCGACGGCGTCCCTGAGGTCTTGTGGTGGATCGCCTGCGGCAAGCGCAGGCCGTTAAACGAACGGATCAGTTCCAGCTCGGATGCGCCGCCCGCGTCGTCATCGACGATCATGATATTCGGCATGCCAAGCGACTGCCGGAAAGTGAATGTTCTGGTGTATTGCTCATCGCCGCTGCCATTCACGGAATCCGCGGTGATGGTCAGCGTAAAATCCGCGATGGTCGGGTCGGAGCCGGGCAGGAGCGAGAAGGTTACCGGATTGTCCGTCAGCACCGAAAGCGCGGATCTCAATAATTGCGATGATTGGAAAGTGTGATTGTTGGTGAACTGCACATTGGGATGGTCAGTCGAAACCGTCATATACCAGTTGTAGCCATTGCGCATCGTGTTCTTCAACCGACAGCTGATCTCGATGGTCTCCCCCGGCTCCACAAAGCCGTCACCATCGCCGCCGGCGACATCCGACACCACCAGCGAATCTGAGCCGGTGTAAATGATATTGGGCCGGGAGAACGTGTAATCCAGGTCGGCGTACATGATCGAATCGGAATCGGTGATATCCCAAACGCCGACCTCGGTCACTTTCGCGCCGACATTTCCTTTGGAGTTAGGGACTGACTGATCATGAAATTCGCGCTTGTTAAGGCTACCCGGGAATGGATCTCCCGCGTCTCCTCCCGAGCCGCTGAGAGCGAGGCCGTTGAGGCCGTCCGCCTGCTCCAACGCGACCATGTAGCGTAGGTAATTGTTATTACCGAACACGTTCTCGTCAATATGGTAAATGCAAAGTCCGTGCCCCGGCAGAGCGACATCGGATCCGTACGGTTGACGATTTTCGACCAGCCAATACTCTCTTGCATTGAGCGTATTGGTGTCCTTGATCTGGTAGATTACCGGGTTAAACTCAACGGCCGGTATCTCGACGCTGTCCAGATTGGCCGGTACATTGATGACGGACACCCAGCCAAGTGCTTTGCGGCACCAGGCGTCGAGGTTGGACGGATATCGGCTGCCGCCATTGTAACTTCCCCCCGCCATCAGCGACCATCCACCAAGCCCTTCCGATGTGGGCGGATCATAATCAGTATCATACAGATCGGGCAGGCCAAGCACATGACCGTGCTCGTGAGTAAAAACGCCGATCGGCGTCAATCCGCCGCCCGATTCTTCAGGATTGACTGTGTAATCACTGAGCTGTACGCCGTCGAGGAACGGCTGTCCGGAGATGGTCGATTTGTGCGACCAGATCCCATACGCGCCGGATTCTGCGCCGGCACCGGGATGCACTATGATCACACCATCCACCGAGTTGCCGTCGCTGGAAAACTGGCTGAAGTCAATATCCGGGTCGGCGGCCAGCACGGCATCGCGGGCAAGGACGCTTCCCAGCGAGAGACCGTCGTTGTCGCCGACATAATACGCGTAGGTCTGCGGCATCCGGTACCAACCGTAGATCTCGCCTCGTATAAAGACAGCCCCATATGAGTTCTGCAAATAGAAATCGGTCATCGAACCGGTGTTGTTGAAAATGGAATCGGTCGTGGAGTCCGAGAAGAGCAAGGAATCAAAATCGGAAACGGTCGCCGCGATCGACTGACCATCCCACTGCCAATCCGAGAAATCGACCAGGATTACGACCGCGGCGATCGTGTCGGTGACGTTGACGTCGGCGGCGCTGCGTTGCGCGCTGCGAATTCGGCTGAGAACCGATGGAGACGAAGGGGCACATCCTCCGGCGTCTTTGAACGCCTTAAGATTCGCGATCTTCTGCTCGAAGATACCTTCGGCTTTCCACTTGTCGATCGCCTCAGGCGACGGCGGCACGGCCGATGCTGTGGAGATCAACAACAACGCCGCGATACTGAAAACGGCAAATAGTCTGCTCCCCGGAATCTGGATCATTCGTCTGGTCATGGTTTCCCCGAAAGAGAGGTAAACGAGTGTATATGTGATAAGTAACGCATTTTTGCCGGTCTGTCAATTCTCCAACGCAGCCATAGCGCAGATTGTTCGCGATCATGCAATTGGCTCTTAATAATTATCGGAAAAATCAGCGCAAAACAGAGGTATCAGAGTTGAGAAATATTAGAGCAGATCCGCTCAGAACTGGTTGCAGCGATAGAGCTTCCGTCGTAAGGCGAATACTATACTCCTCAGCAACGGGACGGCGTGGCCAGGACTGTCTGTTTTGGATGGAATGATGTAATAGAACTTTGGACTATGTATGAGTGTGGCCAGCCGCCTAACCGCGAGCGGCGATTTCGGGGAAGCGCTTGTTCGCGAGATGGCCGCCGACATAGACGCCGGCGATCCCCACCAGTATTTGAGTTACCAGATACCACATTGGCTGCTTGCCGATCGATGCCGCCAGCGTCACCAGGCCGATGAAGAAAACAACGGTCGCGAGCGAGTGAATATGCTTGATGCGGGAGCCTCTGCAGACCGCGATAGTAACTCCCGCGCCGATCGATGCCGCCAAGCCGCCGAAGAGCAGGATAAACACCACCCAGGGAATGCTGGGGAACGAGTCCGGGGTCGGGAATGCTTCGGGAAAGATGATGCCGATGACGAGGAAGATCAGCATGATCAGGATCAGCATGGTTATATATCCGGCGGCTACAGCCAGCGCGCTTCGAAGCATATCTTGGCTCTCCCAATGCTCTCGTGATGAATCTCTACGATCCGACTTGGCATACATACCATGTTCTACTTTCGATTGTACAGAGAAAAAGTTTCCGACAATTCTCCGACAACGCGGAAGCCGCGGAGACCTAGGTGCTCTTCCTGCCGATACGGCGATTCCGTCGGCCAGACACCGCCGTCTTGGCAGCCAATCGTTTAGAAGTGCTCGGTCGCGGAATGCGTGTTCTGATCACTCGCGATTTGTGACCGGTCTTGGAGTTGAGTTCAAGATAATTGGCGATGACAATATCCCAATCCACGAATTGCAGGATCCCGGCGACTTCGCGCGCCACGACTGCCGCTCGGCGCAGAGACTCAAGGTCCTCAACATTGCAACTCGAGGCGGGACTATTGGTCCTCCCCAGAGAAAGAGCCAGCGACGCGACGATGTACCGGTCAAGATAGCGTGCCTGCTGATATGCGTTGGCGGTGCGAACGCGCTTGACCACCCGCTCAACCGTATGCAGCAACGGGAGTCGATAGCTGTAACTCACCCGGAACTGCACCAGATACTCGCCGGGCTGACGCGGCTGAACCAGTTCATCGCGCGTGTGACCAAAGATCTCTCGAACGCGGCGCAACGCTTCCGGCTCAGACGACGCCGGCACGGTCGCTGTTCCGCAGTTTCCCGAGAACTCGAGTACGATATCTCGATTATGAAAGGTGTAGGCCATGCACTAGATAATATCGGCAGAATGGGCCGATGAAATAACGCAGGCAGGCCGGAGAGGTTTAGCCGAGGTAGTGCAGTTTGCTCTTCGAACTGGTCAGCAGCGGCGTATCCTGATGTAACTCGGCGGCTTTCACCTCGCCAACGAAGATCGTGTGATTTCCTGCTGAGACTTTAGTGACTACTCTGCACTCGATAAAGCCGATCGCTCCCTGGATCAACGGGCTGCCGGTCGCGGGAGAGCTGCCCAGATCGGCATTCGCCAATTTCTGGTAGCCGGATTCCGCCGGTCCGTAATATGCTTTGGCGATCTCAGGGTGATTTTCGGCGATCAAATTGAGCACAAACGCGCCGTGCTGGTCGATCAACCGCGAGGACTGGTGCTTGTTATGCACCGCCAACGCGATCATCGGCGGCTCAGAACTGACCTGCGACACCCAGCTCGCGGTGAAGGCGTTTCCCTCGTTCCCTTTCCCCATTGTCACGATATAGACGCCGTATTCAAGTTTTTTCAGAACGGCGTGGATCTGCTTTTCCATATTGGTCTCCCGGTAGTGAGCGCGGCTCTCGTCCGCGTCAGCGTTCAAACGGATGTTCGAAAGTAAAATCCGGACGGTAATTCATCGGGCTGTCCAGTTCCTGTACCCACCCTCGGTGGAACCCCAACCGCTCAAATTCGTCCAGCACTTCTTCATACTCATCCCGATTCAACATGCGCCCGAGGCGCGGATGATCCGCGACCGCCGGGATCGGGTGATATTGCGACATCAATGAGACGTGCACGTCGGGCGACAGTTCGGTCGCTATCCAGCGCAGTACCGCTTTGCTGTTCTCAACCTGTCCCGGCAGCACCAGATGGCGGATGACCAACCCGAATTGGATCGAGCCGTTATTGTCGAGATAGATATTCGCGCCTTTTTGGCGGTACATCTCTTTGATGGCCGATGTCGCGTGCTCGACATATCCCGGCGTATCGGAGTAGGCTTTCGCCAGCCGGTCATCCATATACTTGAGATCCGGCAGATAAACCTGTATCGAATCTTCAAACGAACGGATCGTTTCCGCCTTGTCGTAACTGCTGGTGTTGAAGACAAAGACCGGGTTGCGCCCGCGCGCCGCCAGCGCGTTGATTATGACCCTGACTTGCGGAATGAAGTGCGACGGTGAGACGAAGCCGACCGCGGTACAGCCGGTGTCAAGCACCGCTTCGATCCGCGAAATGATGTCCACCAGCTCCAGTTTGTTTTCTTCGATAGTAGCGTTGCGCCGGCTGATTTGCCAGTTCTGGCAGTAAACGCACTGCATGTTGCAGCGGGTGAAAAAGATATTGCATATACCATGTTGCCCCGAGATCACCGGCTCCTCGCCCCGATGGGCGCAGATCGAGCCGACTGAGAACTCCATGCCGCTGGTGCAGAAACCGAGCTTGTCGCTGGAACGATCCGCTTTACAGTTGCGCGGACACTGTGTGCAATTTTTCAGAACCTCCAGCGGCGTCAGCAAGCGATGCCACTGTTCGGCGGTGAAAAGCGCGGTCGGTAATGGTGCTAAGCGGTCCATAATCTGGGAGGCAATATAGGCGATAGGCATCAGATTCGCAAGGCGCCGGGCTCAGACCTTGATCGGCAGGATCACGACCGGGAGCCCCTGGTGGTAGAGCCGCTTCTGGACGGAGAAGATCGTCTGGTTGTGCAGCCAATGATTGAACATCGTCTCCTTTTTGAAGACCAACTGACCGCCAAAGAAGACAGTCCGGGGGAACTTGTCCGTTATCTGTGGCACCAGCTCATCCAGTTCCTCGAGGATATCCACGCCGACCGACGTGACTGACTCCGCGTACAAGCCGTGGCGGCGCATGTAGTCCACATACCGCTGTCCTTCGGCGTCAATATGCGCCTTCAGATTCTCTACTTCAGCCGTCCCTTTGAAATTTCCGACATCAACTACGCCAATCTGCATAAAGATGTAATTCTTGAACGACCCCTCGAACAGACTGATCACATTGAGCAGGGTGTGGATCCCCAGGCCGTTGAATCCATTGACTAATAAAACAGCTGTCTTGCCGCCGGGCCGGGGTTTTGGTTCAGGGACATTCCCCGCGACATGTTGCTCGGAAACCTGCATCGCGGTGACCAGAAGATCATCCAGCCGTTTCAATTGATTATGCGTTTTGCGGTAATGCTGCCTAACAGCGATGGCGATCGATACAAGGAATCCTGTCACGACTATCGTCAGCCATCCTCCCTGATCAAACTTGAGGACCGCCATGGTGATGAGAATGAACGACGACAACGCCAGGCCTACACCATTGATCGTGATCTTTCTGAGCCAAAGTCGATTCTCGTTACGGACCTGCCACCAATGCCGCACCATGCCCAGTTGGGACAGCACAAAGGTGATGAACACGGTGATTGAATAGAGAACGACGAGAAATTTGACCGATCCGCCTGTCGCCACTACCAGGATCAGCGCGAGAACGCCCATCATGACTATGCCGTTCTGGGTGACGAGCCGGTCGCTCAGCACGGTGAAGCGAGTCGGGAACCAGCGATCGACCGCCATATTGGCAAGAACACGGGGACCACCAAGGAAACCGGTCTGAGCGGCGACAAAAAGAAGTGCCGCCTCTGACAGCAATGTCAACAGAACAAAACTTCCGCCAAGCCCATTCCCCCAGCCTTCGGAGATCCGTTCAAACAGTACCGCGTTAAGGGTCTTCCCCTCCTCTGGTCGTATATCAAACAGCAAATAGGAAATAACCAACCCGGTAACAATAGCTGCCAGCGAGATCGCCATATACCACATGGTCCGTTTGCCGTTCGCGACTCGCGGCTCGCGGATTATAGGCAAACCATTCGACACCGCTTCGATGCCGGTATAGGTTCCCGCGCCGAACGAATAGGATCTCATCAACAGCAGGAAGATCCCCGCCAGTCCGATCTCAGATTGAGCCTTTGAAAAGTCCGTCGCGGTGTTGCTTACCACTTCAGGGATCTGATCGATATGACTCCCCCAGGCGTATACTATCGCGATCCCGTGCAGGACCACAAACGAGAGCATAATAGGAATGAGAGGAACCACTGACTCCTTCACTCCGCGTAGATTCACAACGATCAGCAAGAGAACGCCGCTAACCGTAAAGGCCAGTTTAGAGGCGTGCCATTCAGGCGGGAGAAAGCTGAAAAACGCGTCAGAGCCGGCAGCCACCGAAAGGGCGATCGTCAAAACATAGTCGATCAACAGGGCGCAGCCGGATACCATACCCAGAGTCGGGCTGAGCATTTTGCTCGCCACCAGATAGCCGCCACCGCCGCCCGGGAACAGCTCAATCACCTGCATGTAACTCGCGCTGATGACAAAAACGGTCACTGCGGAAGCCAGCGCTACGAGCAGTCCAAGGTAGGTATGGTCGCCCAAGGCAAGGAAAGCCTCCTCGGGACCGTAACATGCGGATGACAGTCCATCCGCCCCCAGACCCACCCATGCCAAAAACGCCGAGAGCGCCAGCGCATGGTAGATCGATCTATCCTGGAGGTCACGCCCGCGACCGATCAGCGCGGTCTTGACACGTTTAATAACCGAAGGAGCTTGTTCCATTGAGAGCCAGGCGCGGCGCGACTTGACGCGCGACCGGTGGACCTGAAATCATCTGGCGTAATAATAGAGTACTCATTAACTAATCAAGACAATTCGGCAATGGCGGGCTTCCGCGCAACAACGACGAGCCTCCCCTGAGAGCTGAGTCCAAATTCTTCCGCCAGACCTGCCTTGACGATAGTAAAACCAACGGCAACAACAGCTTGCGAGATTTCTTCGGGGCGGTAGGCGCGTTGGAAGAAGACCTCGTCTCGGCGGTGCCATACGTCTTCACGCAACCTGAACATGGTCAGGTCGAGTCGGCCGATCTTCTCAGCTCGGTCATAACTTGACCGTGCCACGAACAGGTGATCCGCTTCGACAATGGAGAACGATCCTTTCCATCGTTGCAGGAAACCGTCCTCAACATTAAGGTCGAACATGAAAATCCCGCCCGGTTTCAGCGATGTGTGGACTCGTTCAAACACCTTCTCCAACTCGACAATGCTCATGATGTGATTGAGGCTGTCGAATAAAGAAAGCGCGGCGAATACGGGCGCCGACAATTCGAATGAACGGGCGTCGGCTACCACAAAGTTCGCGTTGGGCGCGTTTTGCCGCGCGTAAATGAGCATCTCTTGGGAAATGTCAACGCCCAGGACGTCGTAACCGGCTGAACCCAGACGGGCCGCCAATTGTCCCGTCCCACAGCAGAGGTCAAGGATGCGACACCCGGGAGAGATTCTGGAGAGAACCTCTTGTTCAACAAGCGGATAGATTCGTTCGAAAAACTGATTCCCCCAGTACCTGTTGTAGAACCAAGCCATGCCATCGTATGGCGACCGAGATTCCGTATCCATTCCGTCGCTACCTGGCTCTCGGGAGAAACCATGCGTCGTCGTTTTTAGTGAAGCCGATATGCGGGTAGTACTGCCGCGCCTGCGGGGCAGCGAGCAGGAGGATCATCACTTCGTCGCCAAGGTATTCCTGGGTCCTTCGGATGAGTTCCTGGCCGATCCCAAGTTTCTGATATGCCCTGGCGACTGCCAGATCCGACAGATAGCAACAATAGGAAAAATCGGTCAGCGAACGGGAGACTCCCACCAGCTTGGCGCCATCACGCGCCGTGAGAACCAGGTTGGCATGAGTGAGCATTTTGCCGATCCGCTCGAGATCATTGACCGGGCGGTCCAATCCTGAATCCGCATACAGCGCGGCTACCTCTGCGGGATCCATAGACTCGTTAACATGATATTGTATATGCATGACGTTCCTGGTCCTTTATCCCTCTCAACTTGGTGGTAATATGGAGAAGCGAAGACGCTGATGCAACTGGGATGTCCGACTACCCGACAGGCGCGGCAGCGCCGGCTTTTTCGAACGTCACCGCTCCAAGCACGGCATCCACGAAGAAGTACTGGTCTTCGCGGAACGGAATATAGATCAATTGAATCGAGGACGGTGGCGACTGCTTGAAAGCTCCCGTTGGAACCACCGACTCCGCCGAGCGGCGATACCAATGGATCTCAATAAAAGTAAGCGCCGCGTCGATAGAACGACTGGCCGGAACGGCATTAGCCAGAGGTTCGGCTGCTCTTTCGTACGCGATATGATCGATCGCCGTGCTCATTCGTCGGATCAGGCGAAAAGTAGTCTCAGCGTTTCGCATCTCGAAAGCGGGGATCAGAAAACGGTCCTCGGTGCCGTACGTATTTGACCTGGCATGGATCATCCAAAACGGAAAGGCCGTGGCGGTGTCCTTTGCTGTCTGCCTTGGGGCGAGAATCTCCCTGATCAACCGCGGATGCTCTTCCAGGAAAACGACTCGACCGCAGTTGTGGCATTGGAAAACGGAAGAGCGGCTCATTGGCAGGTCAACGCCACAGTTCCCGCATCTATGTAATTCTACTTCAACGGCGCCAAAAGTGGCAACAACCTCCGGAGACGCCTCGCCGGTCGGCTCATTCAAAATGGCAGACCCGACGACTCTGCCGGTCACAGCGTCAATATGAAATCGCCGAATTCCTTCATGCTCGATCCTGTCGATCACAAAATACGGAAAATAGATGAGCGAGCCGCGGGGATGAAACAGCCGCGTGCTGTTGCTCTGCTTTCCTTCCGCATCCAGCGAACCGATCACCGATGCCGCGCGAGCGGCTTGTGCTTCGGCATTACTTAGGGGCACAGTCACGTGCAGGTACGAAGCGGTCTGATCCTGGCGAGCTGATAGGTAAGGCTGCATCGCCAGATGTTCGGCGCGCAAGCCCAGAGAGCTCGGCAGACTATCATCCGCGGATATCGCGAGCACCGTTGTGGAGAAGTTGGCGAGATTGATGGTGGTAAGCTCCCGCTCCTCAGTTTGCTCCTCGACTGAGTTTTCCTCGGCGCCAGAGTCAACTTCGTACAGCGATCGGCGAGTTTTCAGGCTTACTCCATCGATCTTCCAATACGGGATATAGATCAGTTGGATCGGGGAAGCACCGACGGACTGCCGTATCTCTTGGTCACGGCAGTAGCGATCAAGCAAAAACCTCACTTCATGCGCGGTTTTTTTGGGGCGAACCGTAAATGCCGGAGGGAGGTCCGGCATGATCACCCTGAGCACGGAACCACAGTGTCGGCAGCTGGCGAGTCTGAAATCGCGTTCCAGCGCGATCTCCGCGCCGCATCCGGGACAGCCGACCTCGATAGTGAAGCCGCCGCTAGCCGTTAGTCGTGGACTGACCATCGACCGGCTTTCCACAATTGGCGCAGAACTTCGCGCCAACCAACAGATCCGAGGAACAATGCGTGCACGTCAGTTTGCTCTTCAGTTTAAAGCCACAATTGGGACAGTAGGAAGAGTCCGAAGGAACGTCGCGCTTGCAGGACCCGCAGGCCTGGTAGATCTCGGTTCGTCCAGGAGTAAGCGCGCCCTGGAGCATCCCCGGGGTCATCAATCCGACCCCGGCTCCCATCACCATGCCAGCGCCGGCTGATGCCGTTCCGCCCGGAGTACCCAGACCTTTGGCAATCTCGTACTTCATGAACTTGTCCAGGTCGCCGATCGCTTCCAGACCGGATCGCTGATCGATCATCTTGGCGACATCGTCTGGCGGAGTAATGCTGGATATATAGAAATCGACTAAAGCGAGGCCGTATTTCTCAAACTCGACCTTGATGATCTTCTCAAACTCGACCGCAAGCTCAGTGTACTGCGCGGGCAGGTCCAGCACCGATTTAAGCCTCTCCCCGAGCAGGTCATTCAGACGAGCGATGATCACATCGCGGAGATAATCCTGGATGTCTTCGGTCGTGAATAGTGCCTGACGACCGACTACAGAGTTTAAGAACAACGAGGGCTTTTCAATCCGAAACGTGTAGGTGCCGTGTCCGCGCAGGCGAACCAGCCCCAGCTGGCTGTCGCGGAACGTGACCGGTTCCCGCGTCCCCCATTTCTGCTTCGTGAAGACCTTGAGATTGACAAAGTAAACTTCAGCCCTGAACGGCGACGTGAATCCGAACGGAAACGCCAGCAAGCGTGTCAGGATCGGGAGGTTCATCGAGGTCAGCGTATGCCGGCCTGTGCCAAAAGTGTCAGCGGCGTGGCCATCCTTAAAAAAGATGGCGGTCTGACTGTCGCGGACGATCAACTGCGCGCCCAGTTTGAAATCAGCGGAGCCTACCTGCGGCAGGCGGTAGATCATTTCGTCGCCGGATTGATCCAGCCATTCAATGACTTCAATAAGCAGTGACATATTCTCTCCTGACAATGTTTGCGGTCTCGATATGCTGATTGTCGGATGAATCCCGGTGATGTCCAGTCGAG
>JAMPYH010000320.1 GCA_023700785.1 Candidatus Zixiibacteriota bacterium | reverse complement strand
TCAACGTGTACGACATTCTCGAGTCAGACACGACAGTCAGAACTTACCCGTTTTCGATCCGATTCGAGCAATAGCGATCTCGCTCTTCAGCGCAATTTAGTGACAGCTGGAATGTGTTTCGGTATCCAGCTTAGGGCTGATATACGGAATGCCAAGATTCATCCCACGTAGGACGAGCAGCAATCCCAGGACCACGGCGCCGACAGGTAATAATCTAAGTAGATATTGCCGCGCGCGAAGATTGAGCAGCGGGCCAAAAAGCGAAGTCGCCAGCAGAGCCGGGACAGTCCCAAGGCCGAACATCGCCATATATCCCGCGGCGGAGATCGCGGAACCGGTGGTAGCGGCCGCCGCCAGTCCGGCATAGAGAAATCCGCACGGGAGCATCCCATTCAGCAGCCCGAGAGCGAACATCGAGGTCATGGTTCGCTTCTGAAGTAATTTGCCCCAAGCGGTCTTGATCCTCTCCACCACCAGGTAGTTGAACTTCGCCGGAAATATCCGTTGCGTGATATTGGCTGGAAGCAGGACCGCGAGGATTATCCCGATCCCCGCGGCGACGGAGAGCCAGCGCTGGAAGCCGGCCAGCACGATCGACTTGCCGATCAAGCCGACAAGTATCCCCATCAGCATGTAGGTTACTACACGCCCGGAGCTATAGAGCAATCGACTAACCACCAGGCGCGTTGTCTTTTCAAAACCGCCCGGCAACGCGACCACGATCGGGCCGCACATGCCGATACAGTGCACGCTCCCCAGAATGCCGATTATAAATCCAGTCCAGATCTCGGGTGTCATACAGGCTACTCGATGACTATGGTTTCTTCGTTGTAGTAGCTCTGGCCGTCGTATCGCCAATCGAGCTTTACTTTCCAGAGGCCGGTCGGAAGGGAATCCATGCGGATGTCGAACTGTCGCTTACCGTCTATCGCGATCAACTTGTCGTAACGCGAGTTCGACGGCCGATAAAGCGCGATCGTGCCGCTTAGCCGCTCTTCCACCAGCGATTCTGGAAACGTGATACTGATCGCGCCGGATTTATCATACCCGACCGCCGGTTGTTCGGCGAGCGCGCGAGTCCGTTCCATTTTGTCGATCTGCCCCTGATACTTGATCCCTTTGTCGTAGTAGTTGTTCTCAACCAGGTCAAAGGACTGCATCGACGCGAAACCGACACAGGCGAGTATGAACAGGGCAAAGCCGCCGTACAAGATCCAGATCCCGACTCCCCAGGAAAGCCCTTTCCGTTTCTCAGTCATGATCTGTTGCCTCATGCTCTTCATGTGACTCACGCGGTTCCGGTCCCACAAACGTCGTGCGAACTTCTTCGATGACCTCGTCGCCGTGCATCACGTTGATAATGACAGTACTATTCGACGAAAAGAGATGCTTCCTCGGCACCTGCACCGCGATGACCGTTTCATCCTTCCCCTGTGGGGGAACCTCAAGCGGCGGGCCGACTATGGTCAGGCTGCCGTCCGGCTGCTTCATCTCAAGGGTAAGCGGAACCATCACGCCGGTTTTGTTTATCACCGACACGGTGTACAGATTGCGAATTGTGCCATCCTCCAGTTCTTCGTAGAGCGAGCCGGTGGTGCGAAGGATAGTGGTCTCAACTTCGCTTCGACTGGCCAGAAAAAACACGATCGAACCGACCAACAAAAGCAAAACGCCGGTATATATCCCCATGCGCGGAGTAAAGTGAAGCGATCTCCCTTCGGCGATCCGGCTATAGGACGAATACTTGATCAGCCCTCTGGGGAGCTTCATTCGATCCATCACCCGGTTGCAGGCGTCGATACAGGCGGTGCAGTTGATGCATTCAAGTTGCGTGCCGTTGCGGATATCGATGCCGGTCGGGCAAACTTTCACGCAGGCGTCGCAGGCGATACAGTGACCGCGCTTCGTGAAGTCATCACCGCGATTGACCGGCCCGCGCGTTTCACCCCGCTTGAAATCGTACGCGATAACGATCGAGTTACTATCGAGAAGGACCGACTGCAGCCGACCGTACGGGCAAACCAAGGTGCAGGCTTGCTCGCGGAACCAGGCGAAGACAAAATAGAATATCCCCGAAAAGATCACCATGGCGACAAAGCCGGTCATATGCTCGGCGGGAGAGGCGGTGACGATCTTGAGCAGTTCCTCGGTCCCGATGATATAGGCGAGAAAGGTGTTGCCGATCAGGAACGACAGTCCAAAAAAGATAATATGCTTGGTTGACTTCCTGAGAAACTTGCCCGCGCTCATCGGCGCGCGATCAAGTTCTCTCTGGCGCGGGCCGTTCCCTTCGATAAGATACTCGATCTTGCGGAAAACCATCTCCATGAAGATCGTCTGCGGACAAACCCAGCCGCAGAAGAGCCGCCCAAACGCGGCGGTGAAGAGGATCACCAGTACGACAAAGGCGATCGTCACCAGCACAAACAGAAAGAAATCCTGCGGCCAGAAGATCAGCCCAAAGATAAAGAACTTGCGATTAAGAATATCAAACTGGAGCAGCGG
>JAMPYH010000049.1 GCA_023700785.1 Candidatus Zixiibacteriota bacterium | reverse complement strand
TAGTGCTGATGCTTTTTGTAGTCAGACAAAATGCCGGACTTCTCACAGAACTTGTTGAAACGTCGGAGAGCTTTCTCAAAGGACTCATCGTCCCGAACTCTCACACCTGTCAAGCTAAGTCACCTCCTTCGATCGGCTATAACGTGCTATATGACAACTATATATCGACAATTTCGGGACATTCCCGACGCTTGTCAACCGTTTTTGACGGATTTCCGCAAATTCGCCGCCAAACTTAAGGCAGCCATACCAGCTTGTCCGCTCCCCGATTAGAGAGAAGGTGGTAGTGGATGTGGTCAACTTCCTGGCCGTACCCGTTGTTGATAACCAGCCGGTAGTGGTCGGCGATCCCAAGCCTCTCAACCACCAGTTTGACCGTCTGGTTCAGGAGGTCCAGGACCTCGGGTGGGGTCTGCTGGAAGTTTCGATATTCGACCTTCGGAAAGAGAAGCAGGTGGACCGCGTCCTTGGGCCGGTGATCCGCGATGACAATGACTTGGTCGTTCTCCAAAAATATCCTGGCCGGTATTTCACGGCTGATTATGCGGCAAAAAACGCAGGGCATGGGGCGGAATATAGGCTTGGTAGGTCCGAATGCAACATTGATTTACGCTTGACCGCGCCACTTGCCAATGTGGAGGGGATGTGTTAGATTCACATCCCGGCATGCCGGGTAACTTGGACAATTCGTACTTGAGAATAGAGTCAGGAGGATCGACCGATGTCTGGTCATTCAAAATGGGCAACGATCAAGCGCAAAAAAGGGAAACTTGACCAGGAGCGCGGCAAGATCTTCACCCAGCATATCAAAGAGATCACCGTCGCCGCCCGCGAAGGAGGCGGCGATCCGGTCAATAACGCCCGACTTAGAACCGCCATCGCCGCCGCCAAAGGCGTCAATATGCCGGCGGACAATATCAAGCGGGCGATCCTGAAGGGAACCGGCCAGCTCCCGGGTGTGGTCTATGAGTCGATCACGTACGAAGGTTACGGTCCGGCCGGTGTCGCGATCATGCTTGAAGTGATGACCGACAACAAAAATCGAATTGTCGCCGAGATCCGCCACATGTTGACCAAACATGGCGGTAACCTTGGCGCGGCGGGATGTGTCGCCTGGATGTTTGAGAAGCAGGGCGTAATCACTGTCGATCCATCGCAGGCCGATGAAGCGGTGGTGACCGAGATCGCGATCGATGCCGGCGCGGAAGACATTTCCACCGAAGGCGGGTCGATCGAGATAATCACTGACCCTGCGAATTTGGAGACGGTCAAGGAAGCGCTGGAAGCGAAGAAGATCCCGATCCTTTCAGCCGAGATCACGATGAACGCGAAAAACTCGGTGAAGTTGACAAACGAATCCGAAGCATCCTCGATGATGAAGCTGTACGAGTCGCTCGAGGAGCATGACGATGTCCAAAAGGTCTATTCCAACTTCGATATCGACGAGAAGTTGATGGAGAAGCTGGCCTAAGCGCACTCCTGTTTCGCGACACGTTTTGGTGCCCGCCTTCCATTGGCGGTATAGAATCAACAAGGTTTGGGCAGAGGCAATCAGCTTCTGCCTTCTTCAAAAGGATTACGATATGAAGTACGCACGGATCCTTCTATTTCTGTTGCTGTGCACGGCGCTGGCTATCGCCCTGCCGCAGTCCAGTAATGCCCAATTCGGCAAGCTGAAAGACAAAGCCAAAAAAGCGGTCGAGAAGAAGATCTCGGGTGAGGAAGTGAAGAAGGAGGAAGCGCAAGATACGACCGCCGGGGCCGACGAGGATGGCTCGCGGGAAGAGTCAAAGACACCTCCGCCCGCGGGAGAACAGTTCCAACTATTCACCAAGTTTGATTATGTGCCTGGTCAGACGGTTCTATTCTACGACGATCTGTCCGGCGAAGAGCTCGGGGAGTTTCCCTCGCGCTGGAGTCTGGATGGCGGCGTATTTGAGATCGCGAAAGTTGGGCAAGATAATTGGATCATGGCGTCTGCCCGGGGTGGTATCAGCCCCAAGATCAACGTCAACCAGCTCCCGGAAAAATTTACGGTGGAGTTTGAATTCCTGAATCGCACCGCCGTGTATGGCGGAGCCTACAACTTGCAGATAGGCTTAATGCGGGCTGACGGATATGCCGCCGCGCACCTGGAGCTTTTTACCAACACGAGTGCCCTCTTCTTTATGGCCGACGAAAATGGGAACGAATCGAGAATATCGGACAAGAAGCTACCCGAGTCATTTAAAGAAGGGATCCACACTATTCGAGTCATGGTAACCAAAAGTTCGGTCAAATGCTATGTGGACAACGAGCGAGTCGCCAACGCCCCCCGCACCGCCGGCTTTACTCCCGTCTCCTTCCTGATCAAATTCCATGCTGACGATGGAGACCTGGAGAAAGAGAAGTTGTTCATTCGTAATTTCCGCTTTGCCGAGGGAGGGAAGACAATGCGGGAGCAACTTGACGAAAGCGGCAAGATAGTTACGCACGGGATCTATTTCGATGTCAACTCCGACCAGATAAAAGGGGAGTCGTACAAGACCCTTGCCGATATCGGCTCGATGCTTACCGATGACGCCGCGTTAAAATTGGCGATCGAAGGGCATACTGATTCCGATGGCTCCGACGCCTCCAACCTGGAACTTTCTCAGCGGCGGGCGGAGTCAGTCAAAAAGTATCTCGTCGATACCTACAAGGTCGATGCTTCCCGCCTCGACCCCAAGGGGATGGGGGAGACGAAGCCGATCGACGCCAATACCACACCCGAAGGGAAAGCGAATAACCGCCGGGTGGAGCTGGTCAAAATATAATTCTGAATTACCTCGCGGGGTCCACGACGCAAGCCGAGGGCGGATCCCGCGATATTTCCTGTATGCTTGATCTTTCTGCGGTTCGCGGATTCCTATTCGACATCGACGGCGTGTTTTATGTCGGCAAACAGGCGATACCTGGCGCCGCTGAGACACTCAGTTTCCTAAGATCCCGCCACATCCCCTGCCGTTTCACCACTAATACGACAACTCGCTCGTTGCAGACTATGCACGCCGAGTTAGTCGCTATGGGGTTATCGCTCGACCGGGACGAGATCTTCACCGCGCCGCACGCGGCAGTCAGGTTCCTTCGTAATGAAGGAAGCCCTTCCATTCACCTGGTGCTTAATTCGAATACTTCCTCAGAGTTTGCGGAGTTTCCCAAAGATGACAGGCATCCTAAGTACATCGTCGTCGGAGATATCGGCGACGGTTGGAACTATCCACTGATGAACCGACTCTTCGCCATGGTCATGGACGGCGCGACTCTCCTGGCTTTGCACAAAGGAAGATATTGGCAGGTAGCGGAGGGGTTGCGCATGGACATAGGCGCATTCATCACCGGATTAGAATATGTGACGGGTAAAGCCGCTGTGGTCGTGGGGAAACCATCGGAGTCGTTCTTTCGGCTTGCCCTTGATGATCTGGGACTTCCGCCTGATCAAGTCGTGATGGTTGGGGATGATCTGTATAACGACATCGACGGGGCCCAGCGTGCCGGACTTCGAGCGATACTTGTTCGAACCGGCAAGTTCCGTGAAGGGATCACCGCCGACTCCACGGTTAAGCCAGACTTGATAATCGACTCTATTGCGGACCTTCCGAAGTTGCTCCGTTAGGGGACGCTTTCGGCGGCTCGAAGCCCAGATAATCCCTGAAACTATGGTTGAATGAAGCCGCCAGCACGACCGCCGTGGCGAAGCCTCCACACCCGACAAAGATCAAAGGGATATTCTGACTGACGAGGTCAGCCAGGATGCCGGAGAGCCCCATCGCGATCGGCGTCAATCCCGCGCTCAAAGTGACCAATAAGCCAAAGACTCGACCGCGAATCTCCGAGGGCGTGGTCAATTGCAATACGGTCGCGAGGTTGACATTGATATAGCCATTCAAAATGCCGGTGAAAAAGAGCAGGATGAGTCCCTGCACCGGATTCGCTACCAGTCCCACAGCTCCGATCAGAATAGACATGCCGATCATAGAGAAGATCATGATCCGGGAGCGGGTCGGCCCCGGGAGCCTTATCGCGCCAGCCACCAGATAGCCCAAAAGCGATCCCACTCCCATGCCCGCCAGCATGTAGCCCATCCAATCCGAAGTCGATCCAAGGGTGTCTTCCACGAAGAACGGGAGCAAAACGGCAACTGGAGTGAAGAAAAAGTTCAGCGCGGAGGCGGCGATAAAGAGGGCGCGCAAGCCGGGCTGGCGCCAGACGTAAGCGAAGCCTTCCTTTACATCAAGGCGTATCTGCGCGGCGGTTTCCCGCCAATTTGCTCTTTTCTCGGGGAGTTTCTGGGGGATTTTCGCAAATGACGAAAAGAACCCGGCGACCACATAGGAGAGTCCATCAAAGAAGAAGAGCAGCGGAGCGCCCAGAACTCGATACAACAGTCCGCCGACTCCAAGCCCAAGGAAACCGGATATCTGGTTAGACGCCGCTCCGGCCGAGTTGGCGGCGGCGATCTTCTCCTGTGGCACGATATCGGGGATCGAGGCTGACATGGCAGGGCTGAAGAAAGACGAGACGGTCGCCACCACGGCGGTAACGATAAACATCCACCAGAGCAACAGGTCGATCGCGTCTGGAAGTAGCCAGAGCAGCAGCGCCAGGCTGAGGACGGAAATGCCGCAGATGATATCGGCGACGATGATGATCCCTCGGCGCGAATGACGGTCCGTGAACGCGCCCGCAAATGGCCCCAGGATCACCCGAGGGATGGTGGCGGCCATCATGAAGGCTCCCATCAAGGTGGCGGAGCCGGTAGCATGTTTAACCCAAAAGGCCAGGGCGATATAGTGCGCTTCGTTGCCGATCTTGCTGATAAGCTGACCCTGCCAGAGCAGGAAAAAATTCCGGTTGAAAAGACGTGCAGGTGGTGTCATTAGGCGCACGGAACTATATCGAAGTTATCGACTGACCTCCAACGGCCAATAAACGCATTCCTTTCAGTCTCCACAAGTTAGAATACTGCAATCACATATGAAAGTTTTTCAAGAGATTTTAATTGATATTGAGACGGCTGGCGCTATTTATTCCGACATGCGCGTTCTCGGAATAGATCCAGGCTTACAAATCACTGGTTACGGGCTTTTGGATGCCGGCAGCGACTCACCTTCGGTGGTCGAAGCGGGAGTTGTCCGAACTGACCCACGGGCTGAGTTTGCCCGCCGGTTGTGTGAAGTGGCTCGTGAGATCTCCGAGATCATCGCGCAGTATCAGCCTGATGTCATTGCGGTCGAAGAGCTGTATTCGCATTATAGCCATCCCATTACCGCGGTGATCATGGGGCATGTGCGGGGAGTGATCTATCTCAAGGCGGCGGAGGCGCATACGCCGGTCGTTTCCTACTCGGCGACCCGAATAAAAAAATCTCTTACCGGCAATGGGCGGGCCAGCAAGAGCCAGATGCAGCGGATGGTCCGCACGTCGCTCGGGCTTGCCTCGATCCCTGAACCACCTGACGCCGCCGACGCGCTGGCAGTCGCGCTCTGTCATTGCCGGGCCAAGGCGCACCATGAGGTTGTGCCGGTATGATCAGCCGAATCAGAGGTAGTCTGTCTCAGGTAGGCGATTCATCGGCGCTTGTGGAGGTCGGGGGGCTGTCGTACGAAGTGATGATCCCGTCTGGCCTGGCTGAGCGGCTCAAAGACAACGGCGGGATCGGGCGGGAGATCTGTTTTGAGACAGTCTATTTTATTGAGGCTGGAGATAAAAAGGCCAACGAATATCCGCGGCTAGTTGGATTTACTGATCCGCTTGACCGCGAATTTTTCTCGCTGCTGACTCACGTATCGGGGATGGGAGTACGCAAGGCGCTCAGATCGCTCATTCTGCCGATCCGGGATATCGCGTCGGCGATTGAAATGAAAGATACCGCCGCGCTGTCGCGGCTGCCGGGAGTCGGAAAACGACTGTCAGAAAAGATCATCGCCGAATTGCACGGGAAGACAGTCAAGTTCGCGCTCTCCCGCACCGAACAACCGCTTGCCCGACCGGAACCGTCGAGCACTCCCTTTGTTGACGAAGCGATGGAAATATTGACGCAACTCCAGTACTCGCGTGCTGAAGCTCAGACCATGATCCAGTCGGCGATGAAAGCCGCTCACAAGATCGAGAAGGTCGAAGACCTTATTACCATCATGTTCCGCAATGAGCGCGGCGCGAAAGCAGGCTCCTGATGGCGCGCGAACGGATCGTCTCAGGCGCTCCAGTGACGCCGGACGAGGATATTCTTCAATTCACGCTTCGCCCCAGGACGCTGAACGATTATGTCGGGCAGAGGGAGCTCAAAGAAAAACTCCAGGTGCTTCTAGATGCCGCCAAAATGCGAAATGAGTCCGTGGAACATGTCCTGCTGTACGGACCACCCGGACTGGGGAAGACAACCCTTGCGCATATTATCGCCCACGAGATGGGCTCGAAGCTGATATCGACATCCGGGCCCGCGCTCCAGCGCACCGGCGATCTGATGGGGATCCTGACGAATCTCAACGAGGGGGATATTCTTTTCATTGATGAGATCCATCGGTTGTCGCCCGTGATCGAGGAGTTCATTTATCCGGCGATGGAAGATTTCAAGGTTGACTTTGTGGTGGACAAGGGAGCGTTTGCCAAGGTTATTAATGTCCCGCTCAAACGATTTACGCTAGTCGGCGCGACCACGCGTGCCGGGATGTTGTCCGCTCCGCTGCGAGATCGGTTCGGACTCTATTACCATATTGACTTCTACGAAGCATCCGACCTGCAGACGATCGTCCTGCGGTCCGCTTCACTCCTGGATACCCCGATCGACAGAGAATCAGCGTTGACGATCGCGCAGCGATCGCGTGGGACGCCGAGGATCGCGAATCGACTGCTGCGTCGAGTACGCGATTACGCCGCCGTAAAAGGGGATGGGAACGCCACTCCTGAACTTGCGGCGAAGGCGCTGGAGGCGGAAGGGGTCGATCCTAAGGGTTTGGATGAACTTGACCGGAAACTGATCCGGATCATCATCGAGTATTACAAGGGGGGGCCTGTTGGCATCGAGGCTCTGGCCGCTACGTTGAGCGAGGAGATTGACACGCTGGTCGATATGGTTGAGCCGTACCTGCTCAAGATCGGATATATTCAGCGGACCAAGCGCGGGCGGATGGCGTCGCTCGACGCCGCCAGGCACCTCGGAATGAAACTTCCGGGAACCGCACAGGAAACGCTCTTTTGATCGCGGAGCATACAGCTCATGTCAGATGACGCCTTTTCGCTCTTGATGCGTACGCTCGGCGAACAGATGTTCGCTCGGGAGAATGACCCGACCGGTGTGGTCGCGATGCTTCTCAGCGAAACGCTCCGCTTCAGAGACAAACTTAAGAATGACGCGGGGATTGTGTTGACCGTTGAGGATACGCGTATTGCGCTCGACGCGCTTGAGGGACACCTCGGCGGACAACCGTTGCCAACTTCGCTCACGTCCGAACAACAGAATTTGACACAGATCTGGATCGATCGACTGACCACTTTCAGGAGCCGTTAACGGCTTCGTCTTGCGGGTCGCTCGCCATGGATATTTCCCAATTCGATTATCACCTTCCGGACAGACTTATCGCGCAGTTCCCGACCCGGAAGCGCGGAGAATCCCGTCTGATGGTCGCGGATCGGCGGGACGGCTCCATCAGTCACAGGAGATTCCCGGAGATTCTGGAGTATCTGTCGCCGGGGGATGGCTTGGTCGTCAATAATACCAAAGTCTTCAAGGCGAGGTTGTGGGGTAACCGTGAAAGTGGCGCCAGAGTTGAGGTGTTTCTGGTGAGGCTCTCGGAACGTGAGGCTGGCGAGGTGTGGGAAGCTCTGGTCAGTCCGTCCCGCCGCGTAAAGGAGGGAGAGCGTATCCGCTTCGGCGACAGCGGAGCTGTCGAGCTTGTCCGGTATTTTGGCGACGGGAGATGGCAGGTGAGGTTTTCCTCAAGAACCGCCCGCGAGCGCGTGATCGCCCAGGCGGGGCATATCCCTCTGCCGCATTATATCGATCGCGCGGATCAACCATCGGATGTCCGGCGATATCAGACCGTCTTTGCCGACAAAGGCAAGGTTGGGGCGGTGGCCGCGCCGACAGCCGGATTTCACTTTAGCAGGGACCTGCTTCGACAGACAGCCGCGAAAAAGGTTTCCCTGATACCATTAACTCTCCATGTCGGGCCAGGGACATTTAAGCCCGTCAAGGCTGAGCAGATCGAAGATCATCTGGTTGACCCGGAGTATGCTGAACTGCCCTATACGTCGGCGGCAAAACTGGATCAGGTAAAAGAGCGAGGGGGGAAGCTCTGGGTAGTAGGGACCACTTCGGTCAGGACTCTGGAATCTACCAAACTGGTTGCTGGCCAGGTTCAACCGCTGGCGAAGATGGTTGACCTCTATATTCGGCCGGGCTTTTCATTCAAGTTCACCGACCACCTGATCACCAATTTTCATCTTCCCAAGTCGTCGTTGCTCATCCTGGTCTCCGCGTTCGCCGGACACGACCTCCTGATGGAAGCCTACCGCCAGGCGATCAGACTGGAGTACCGGTTTTACAGTTATGGCGACGCGATGCTCATCTTATAAAGCGCTTTTGAGAGTTCATTGAGACACGTATATTTGGCGCCATGAGTACTACCGCCCTGATCGTTGCCGCCGGTCAATCTACCCGCTTTGGTGGGGAACTCCCCAAGCAGTTCGTGACTGTGTCCGGTCGACCGTTACTGTCGTGGACGATCAGCCGCTTCGAAGCTGCTCATTCGATCGAACGGATCGTGGTAGTAGTATCATCTGATTACCTGCTATTTGCCGGAGACAACGTTGTCGATCCATTTGGCTTCGAGAAAGTGTACAAGATCGTGTCCGGCGGGGCGACACGGCAGGAATCAGTACTGATGGGGTTGTTGTCGATGCCCATTTCCACCAAGTATGTCGCGATTCATGATGGCGCCCGGCCGTTGGTGCATCCAGGTGATATAGATTCGGCGGTAGCCAAAGCCCATGAGAGTGGCGCGGCGATGCTTGCCGCTCCGGTTACCGACACGGTCAAGCGGGTCGAAGACGAGGTGGTGGTCGCGACCCTCGACCGCCGTCGCTTATTTCTCGCGCAGACTCCCCAGGTGTTTGAATACGAGATGATCTTCAAAGCGCACCAGGAGCATCCGGCAAGCGTTACTGACGATGCGTCGCTGGTGGAGTCACAGGGCGTAGCGGTACACGTTGTGCAACCTGCCTGGCCCAATATCAAAGTGACCACGCCCAACGATCTGCTCATGGTAGAGGTGATGCTGGAGCAGGAGATGTATGAGCAGAATTAGGGTCGGGCAAGGTTTCGACATTCATCCATTTGCCGCCGGACGCCGTCTGGTGATTGGCGGTGTCGAGATCCCGTTCGACCGCGGACTGAAGGGGCACTCTGACGCGGATGTTCTCCTGCACGCCGTCTGCGATGCTCTGCTTGGGGCCGCTGGGCTGCCGGATATCGGACATTTCTTTCCACCGACCGATGCTTCGTTCAAAGACGCGAATTCCTGGGACCTTTTGGTCAAAGTTAAGTCCCTTGTAGAGAACGCAGGGTACCGAGCGGTGATCAATATCGACGCCACAATTCTGGCGGAGAGGCCTAGGATGTTGCCGCATATCGCAACCATGAAGTCGCGTATCGCCGCGGCGTTGGCGATTTCGGAGGAGTGTATCGGTATCAAAGCGACCACGTGCGAGAGGCTCGGATTTGTCGGCCGTGAGGAAGGGATCGCCGCGTCGGCGGTTTGTCTGATAGCTGACCATGAGTAGTTCACTTCCTGAACTCAACGCCTATCTCGACCAGATCTTTGCCTACGGCAGTTTGTGGGTCTATGCGGCCATTTTCGCGGCCTGCTTCATCGAAAATATGGTCCCTCCATTTCCGGGGGATAGTTTTATTCTGGTGGCCGGCGGCCTGGTTGCGCTGGGGCGGCTTGAGTTCTACCTGACTTTGACCGTGATCCTGATCGGCGGGATGTCGTCGGTCATGTTCCTCTACTACCTTGGCCGGCACTACGGGCGAGGATTTGTAATTTCGAGAAATTACCGGTGGTTCACTGCCGATGATATACGCAGGATGGAGCATCGCCTGGAAAACTACGGCGGTCTGATCCTGATCTCGTCTCGTTTTATCGTGGGACTTCGGTCGGCGCTCGCCCTGGCCGCGGGGATCGCTCACTATTACGCGGTCCGAATGTTGGTCTATTCGCTCATCTCGTACCTGATATTTGTCGGACTGCTGATGTTTCTCGCTACCATGCTGGTCGAGAACTTCGCGTTGATCGAGCAGTATGTCCGAACGTACAATACCATTGTCTGGCCGCTGGTAGGGCTTGTGATAGCGCTATTTGTCTGGCGGCGAGTCAGGAGATATCGAACGAGGACGCACGGATGAACATACTCCTGTTGGGAGGAGGAAACTCCTCCGAGAATCAGGTCTCGCTGAACTCGAGCAAGGCGATGTATGAATCGCTTGTCCGTCTCGGCCATTCGGTTTTGGCGATCGATCCCTCAAGCGGACGGCTATTGATAGGCACCGATGGTCAGTTCAACGCTCAACTTCCGCATGACCAGCCAAATAAGCCGGTCGCGGACCCGCAGCGGTCCTTGACCGCCGCTCTTGGCTCGCCGGAAATGGGGAAGGTCGATCTGGTGGTCCTGGGATTGCATGGCGGAGCCGGTGAAAACGGGACCATCCAGGCGCTGCTTGATTTGGCGGGGATCAAATACACCGGGTCAGGGATGGCGGCCTCGGCGATAGCGATGAACAAAGCGGTCACCAAACGGCTGTTTGAGTCGGACGCCATCCCGACGCCGGCATGGCTGCTAATCAAATACACCGGCGAAGCGTGCGAAGCCCGAGCCGCGGCTGAGATCGCGCATCGATTTACGTTTCCGGTGATCATCAAACCGAACGATGGCGGCTCGACTGTTGGCCTGACCAAAGTAAAGGCCGCATCGGAGATCCCGGCGGCCTTGCGCGCGGCGGCGGCCGAAGGGGACAGGATACTGGTTGAGGAGTTCATCCAGGGGCGGGAGCTGACCGTTGCTGTTCTGGACGGTGAAGCATTGCCGGTGGTGGAGATCCGCCCGAAAAACGAGCTGTACGATTACCAGGCGAAATACACTAAGGGGATGTCCGAATATATCGCCCCTGCGGAGATCGATAGCTCTCTGGCCGTAGAAATACAGAGATCCGCGGTCAAGGCGTACGAGGTAGTGACCGCCACCGGTTTGGCGAGGGTTGATTTCATGCTGGCCCCTGATGGTCGGTTTTATTGCCTTGAAGTAAACACTCTGCCGGGTATGACCAATCTTTCATTGGCTCCAATGGCGGCGAAGTGTGTCGGCATGGATTTCGACGCGCTGATGGCCAGGATCATCAAGTCGGCGCTGGGTTGATACCTGCTATGGAGAAATTGAACCCCCAAGCGATCATCTTTGATCTCGGTTCCACGCTGATCGAGTACGAAGCAGTGGCCTGGGACGAACTGAACGTCCTCTGCGCGCATAACGCGCATGCTTTTCTCCTTGAGCATGGCTACCGTATCCCCGATCCGGTTGAGTTTCATAAGATGTTCGAAAACGCCAAAGCATCCTACCGCAAGCGGGCGAACGAGTCGTTGGTCGAGTGGTCAGTGCCCGAAGTCGCGTCTGAGATGCTGAGATCCTACACGGATTCAGTCTCGACTGATTTCGTCGATCGTTTCTTTGACGCCTACTACAAGCCGGTTGATACGCTGTTGTTCATCTACGATGATACGTTGGAAACGCTAAGGCGACTCCGCTCCCGGTATGTTAAGATCGGTCTGATCTCAAACACGGTATTCCCAGAGCGAGTGCACAGATATGAACTCAGGAAGTTCGGTATAGAACCATTCCTCGATTTTGCCATATTCAGTTCAACGTTCAGACTCCGCAAGCCGCACCCTGAGATCTTTCGTGAGGCGTGCCACCAGGCCGGATTGGCGCCGGAACAGTGTGTCTATATCGGGGACCGTTACGTGGAAGATATTACCGGCCCAAATGGAATAGGGATGCCGGCCATCCTCAAAGTAAAGGAGGGGAGGGAGTACCCGGCCGACATGCCTCCCACGACCCGCAAGATCAACCAGCTCTCCGAGCTGCTGGATCACCTCGAAATTTAGGTTTCCAGTCCACCCGAAAGCGACTATATTACCCGACTCCGGCAACCTGCCGGTACCTTGGTACGTAATGGTTTACCAACAGTTGAGGTTTTGCTGTGGATACTACTGAACTGCTTCTGAAAGAGATCACTGAGGC
>JAMPYH010000319.1 GCA_023700785.1 Candidatus Zixiibacteriota bacterium | reverse complement strand
GGTTCGCCGCCGAACCAGGTGATAAAAATCGATTCAGACCGCCTGACCCGAGGCTCAGCGAACTTGAGCAGAGCCTGCTCGGTGTCACGATCCATCCGACCATTGGACTGCGCTTCAAAGCAGTAGTCACACCGGAAATTACAGGCCAGAGTCGGCGCGATGGTCAGCAGAAAAGTTGATGGGCCAAACCGCTGGCGGCGATTACGCACCGCCAACGCCCCCAACTCATCCATCTGCGCGGGGACGAGGTATCTCCCCTCGATCAACGCGGTAAGGTATTGCTTCTCTTCGTCGGTCGATGCCGACCCGGGTGAAGCCATCAGTCTCTGGATGATCGGATATTTGTCTGGAAGTATCTCGGCAAGCGCCGCGCTCGCGGCATTGAATGCCAGTGTCGCGCCACTGTCCGACTCTTGGAAGATGTTAAAACGAGATGGCTTCATGCGTCGCAGAAACCTCGTCCCCTTTCGTGCCCGCCGGATCACCGGCCAGCTTACGAAAACTTCGTTTACGCCTTCGGAAGTCGAATTAGACATCCAATCATAGACAATCGGCTCAGCGATGTCAAGCGAAAAAGGACTAAATTGTTCCTGTTTATCGATCGTCCAGTTTTCGCTTGCCGAGAGTCTGCGACCTCAATATGTTCGAAGCAGAATCATCTTAGCTTGACGAAAGGATATTGAAATGTCAGAATTCGAATATATCCATGCCCGACAGATACTTGATAGCCGGGGGACACCCACCATCGAAGTTGATGTGATGTTGACCGACGGCACCCTTGGCCGCGCCGCGGTTCCGTCGGGTGCGTCCACCGGCGCGCACGAGGCGGTGGAGCTTCGCGACGGCGACGATAACGCTTATTTCGGCAAGTCCGTACTTAAGGCGGTGGAGAATGTGAACGAGACGATCGCCCCAGCGATCCTCAATGACGTGCTCGATCCGTTTGACCAGGTGACCGTGGACAATTTCATGATCGAACTGGACGGGACGGAAAATAAATCGAAACTTGGCGCGAACGCGATCCTTGGTGTGTCGCTCGCTACCGCCAAAGCGGCGGCTGAAGCCCGCGGTTCATACCTGTATGAATATATCGGCGGTTGTAACGCGAAGGTGCTTCCGGTGCCGATGATGAATATCCTCAACGGCGGCAAGCACGCGGACAATAATGTCGATCTGCAGGAGTTCATGATCATGCCTGTCGGCGCGCAGTCGCTCACCGAGGCGCTGCGAATGGGCTCTGAAGTCTTCGGCCATCTCAAAAAAGTACTCAAAAAAATGAAGCTGAATACGGCGGTCGGCGACGAAGGCGGCTTCGCGCCCGACCTGAAGTCGAACGAGGAAGCTCTGCAAGTGATCATGCAGGCGATCAAGAACTCCGGCTACTCGGCCGGCAAAGATATCCTGCTCGCGCTCGACCCGGCCTCAACCGAGTTCTATGACGAAAAGTCCGGCAAGTATCAGCTCAAGGCCGAAGGGAAGGAACTTTCCACTGACCAGATGATCGACTATTACGCGCGGCTGTGCGAGACATATCCGATCGTCTCGATAGAAGACGGCCTCGCTGAAGATGATTGGGACGGGTGGCAGAGACTTACCGCGAAACTTGGCAAGCGGGTACAACTGGTCGGCGACGATCTGTATGTCACCAATCCGAGACGGTTGGCTCGCGGTATAAAGGAGAAGTCATCCAACTCGATCCTGATAAAACTGAACCAGATCGGCACGTTGACCGAGACGATGGACGCGATCTCGATGGCGCAGAAAGCCGGATTCACCGCGGTGGTGTCGCATCGCTCCGGCGAAACCGAAGATGCCACGATCGCCGATGTCGCGGTAGCGACCAACGCCGGGCAGATCAAGACCGGCTCAATGTCCCGCACCGACCGGATCGCGAAATACAACCAGCTGCTGCGGATCGAGGAGTCGCTCGCCGGCAACGCGCAATATCTCGGGCGGCGAACTTTCTACAACCTGCACTAAAGGGAACCTAGCGCATGGAAGACAAAAAGTCGAACGACGAGAATCCCGGATTTCTGCCGGGGATGGTGATCATCGGGCTCGCGCTGGTGGTCTGCGCCTTTGTGGCGCGCTCCACCATGATCCAGATCAAAGGGTTCGGGCGGACGATCCAGGTGACCGGCGCGGCGTTTAAGCCGATCACGTCAGACTTCGCTATTTGGGAAGGAAACCTGCAGACGTCGGCGATGAGCCTTTCCGCGGCCAGCGCCAAATTGAGCCGCGATGCCGACGCGGTCAAGGCGTTCTTGGCATCTTCGGGATTCAAGGAAGGGGAGTTCGAGATCGGACCGGTGCAGGTCTATCGGAGCTACGACCGCGAGGGCCAGCCGACGTCGTACAATCTGAGCCAGACGATCCGCACTCAGGCGCCGGATGTCGCGCGGATAACCCAGCTATCGACCGCCGCGTCGGCGCTTATCCAGCAGGGGGTGGAACTGGTCTCAATGCCGCCGCGGTATGTTTATACCAAGCTCGAGGATGTCAAGATCGAGATGATCAAGGCGGCGACCGAGAACGCGAAACTTCGCGCGGAGCAATTGGC
>JAMPYH010000048.1 GCA_023700785.1 Candidatus Zixiibacteriota bacterium | reverse complement strand
GGCGGGCATGACCCGAATTTCTATCACCAGATGGGGATCTATCAATTGCTGGTGCGGGAGAACTTCCCGGACTTCACCTCGGTCGTTCTCGTGCAGCACTTCCTCAAATTGGAAGAGACGATTTCCTATGTGATGCCGGAAGAGGAGTTGGATCAGCTGCGCGAGGAGATCCGGATCGCCATCACGGAGATAAAGCGCGCTGAGAAACTTGACGATTTTCCCGCGGTCGAGGGAGCGCAGTGCGACTTTTGTGAGTACTTCACATTCTGTCCCGCCAAGCGGCATCGGCTTATCCTTGAAGATGAAGCGGGTGAAATTGACGGTGAAGAAAAGGATGCCGCGCGAAAAGCGAGTGAATTGGCGGAGAGGTATATCGAGGCTAATCGACAGGCGAAGCAATTCAAGGCGGAAGAAGAAGCGCTCAAAGAAGATCTCAGAGAGATCGCCAGGGAGATCGGCGCGCAGAAGATCCAGGGGAAGACAGGCGTTGTATCGGTGACTTTTCGAATGCAGGAAAAGTTCCCGACCAAGACCACCGACCCTGACGGTTATGCCGAGTTGTCTCAGGTGGTCAGGGAGCTTGAGTTAGATACATGCCTGAAAGTTGACGACACCGCGCTGCGCGAACTGGTGGTCAAAGAACAGATCCCGCCGGCCGCGCTTGAGCGGCTGCGTCAGTTCATCCGGATCGAGGAGAGCGCGACCGTTCGCGCGACCCTGAACAAAAGCGACAAAGACAAGCTGGTCCTGTGAACTTGAACGCTCACCAGACAAAAACGCCCGCTCACTGAGCGGGCGTTTTACTTTTCCGCGCTATTCTCGCTATTCTTTCCTGACCACAAAAGCGGGCACGATCTGAGCTTCCTTGTGGGTTATCCGCACGGTATCGGGCGGCGTCCCTTGAAGCGTGTAGGCCATCGACATCAGCGAATTCGCCGGATGCATCGTGGTCGTATCAACATCCAGCTTCTCTATCGGCTTTTTGTCCAGAGAAGAGACATAAATGGTCGCGAGTCTCCCTTTCCCCGGCGGGAGCGTCCGCATGGACGCGCTCGGGCCGATCATCCCGAGCAGAATGCACTGGATGGCGGTATCGGCGCGAAAGGCCTTGATAGCGAAATGGTCCACTCGGCCGCCGGTGAATACCGCGGAGTCGGCGACTATCCGATTGAGTCCGGAGGTCATTCGGAGCGGAACCGAAAGACCGAGCACTGCCTCATCATTGAAATAGGAGATGGTGATAGTCCAGTGGTCGGCGTCGATCTTGGCGATCTCCGCGAAGATCGTGTCCGTCTTCCCTATATTGTCAACCTGGGCCGAGCCCGACAGCGGCATCAGGGCGAGTACGATCACAAACAAACATCCAATACCAGTTCGAATCATTCTTCCTCCAAAAAGAGTAGTCTCAGTGTATCTGACAGTTCTACACCGGATTCCGGGCAAAGATCCTAGTTCGATTCCTGCGGCTCCAGCGGCTGAGTCAGCACGCGCCGGAGTTCAGTTTTGAGCGAATCTGCCCTGGCCGGGTCGTTTAGTTTTTCTCGATAGATCTCGGCGGCCGCGATCAGCGCGGATTGTCCCTGCGAATTGTTCGGGAACTTATCAAAGATCTGCAGCAGCATGGTGGCGGCCGCCGGCCAGTTACTGGCGCGACGAAGCAGTTCGGCGCGATAGGTCATCGCCCGTGCTTCGACCGGTGAACCGGATGCCCGTATTGCGATCGAGTTGAAGAACTCGTCCGCGCGCTCCATCCACTTCTCCGCTTCAGCGTTGCGGCCGCGTTTGGCCAATTGTTCGCCGAGGTAAAGGTAGGCGTTCATCGCCTGGTCGGACGTCGCGTAATTGTCGATCAGGAAGCGGTACTCTGTCTCCGCCCGCTCCCAGTTCCCCTCCATATCGAACGACTTCGCTTTGACGTATTGCGGTGAAGGATTCCCTGAATAGTACGCCCGATGATCACGATTCAGATCGATCAGGATATTTCGCGCCCGTTCGTACTGCTTTTGCTCCAGCAATGCCAGCGCTTTTTTGAAGATCAGGGCCGGACGAGCGATGGTGTCTTTCCCGACAAGTCCGTTGGCGAGATCATCGTACATCTGGTAGGCGCGGTCAAAGTCGCGTAAATGCAGCGCGTAAATATCGGCGATACGTGATTGTGCCCGCCAGTCAACCGCGCCGGTCGGCGACTTGAGATTCTGCAACGCGGCCACAGCTTCCTGCCACCGGTTTTCATCACCATACAAATTGGCCAGCATCGCCCAGGAGCCCAAACCCAATTTGGTGTCGGCCCTCTGGCGGGCGAATTTCTCATAGTACGCCTGGGCGTCGGCATACTGGGCGCGGGCATGGGCGGAATCACCGATCAGTTTATATACCCGGTACATCTGGGCCGGAAGACCGAACACAGGAGTGATGACTTCACCACGTCCATCGATCGGAGGATTTATCAGCGTGATCGCCTTGGTGTAGATCACCACCGCCGAGTCCCACTGTCCGGTCGCTTGAAGGGCCTGACCGAGATTTACCCAGGTTGCGGCGGTCTCCATTGGGGGGAGCCAAAGCCGATCCAGCAGATCGCTCAAGATCACCGTGCAGGTATCAAAATCCCTGACGGCAAAAAAGAGTTGAGAGAGTCTCGCCGCTGACCGTAGCGCGATCTGGCTTAACTCAATAAACTCAACGGAGTCTCTTTTGCGATCCAGTGTTCCCAGAGCGGCATACGCGTTGTTGAGGGACTCGCCAAACGCGTCTCGTACTTGGCGCGCTATGTTGGTATCCCCGAGCTGTCCCTTAACCTGAGCGTTTTCGGCCATCGTTTCGGCATAGTGGATCATCTTTTCAGCGTCATACCGAAGTTTGACCGGTTCGGGACTGTTGCAACCAGACAGGAGAAATAGCAGGACGAGGATGCAGCTTTTCCGTAATACTGCAGAAAACGGCGACTGGCGCATTATAGATCTGATTGGCATAGTGAAAGTGAAGATACCCCTTCAAAATACCGCTAACAAGCTTAAAAATCAGCGACTTAGGGGAATTACCGCTAACTCATTGCGACAACTTCTGACCACGGCAGACAAGCTCAATTTGAGCGAACGCGGCCATCAACGCAAACTCCACCCGTAAAGTAGCCTTGCCCAGCAGGAATGGCCTGAATCCGGCTCCGATCAGGTGATTCCGCTCAAACTCAACCAGCCCCCCTTCGGGACCTACGGCGAGAAATAGATGATCCGGCGGTTCCGCCGGTATGATCTCATTAAGCCAGAGTCCGCTCCCCAAGTCGGCAAGAAGTTTTGCGGCCGTCGAGAATCCTTCGAGCCGCGGAAGGTCATCTTCCACAAACGGACGAAAGAGCGGGTGTATATGAACCAATGGAAGTCTCGTCTGCTTTCCCTGACTGAGACCCTCCAACATGTACGGCAGATAGTTCTCCTGCTCCAGCAATGGAGAAAGGAAATAACTCTTTTCGCTTCGATTGGCCCGAACCAAATGGATCGAGCGGACGCCGGTCATTCCGGCGACATAAAGTACTTTGCGAAGGATCTTCGGGCGAGGCATCGCGCAGATCAGGTCAATGGTAGGTCTGGGGACGCGGTTTTCCTGGAACCGTTCTACTTCGACTGACACTTCTTGCCGGTCTATAGTAATGATCCGCCCGATCCCCTGCGGTCCGTTCAGCAGACCGATCTCGACAGGATCGCCGGCCTCCAGCCGCAGTACAGTAAGCATATGTTCCAGCCGCTGGCCTGAGACGCGATATATCGCGTCGCCAGACATGTCATCAGGAGTCAATATCAGGAGGTTCATAGGTGATACCGGCGGTTGTCCGATTCACTGGGAATATGGCATCTCCGCTCGGGTGACGCAATGGTGATTCGCGGTGGAGAGGTGGATCAGCGCCGGTCAGTTGGAACGCTTGGTGCGAGTGTGTTCCGCGTGGCGACCCGGATGCCGGCTGGCTTTGCCGTTACCATTGTGCGATGGTTTGACCGCGAGGATGGTGCCGCGGCATTTCTTGGTGCCGCAGCGACAGACATAAAACTCCCGAAGCGATTTCGTGATCCGTCCGGGAGCGGCAAACTGGTAGTCGTAATTGAGTTCTTCGCCTCGGCGGATAGTTCGCATGGCATGGATGAATATCCGGCCCCCCCTGTCGAGCGCTTCGCAATTTGGATCGCAGGAGTGATTGATATACCGGGCATCGTTGCCGCCGACGCCGCCGTCAATGGTGGTATAATCGTCGATCGAGAAGAGGAAAGTATGATGGCTTTCCATGTTATCTTCGTTGTATCGCTTCGTCTCAAGATCCGGGCCGATCCGTTCGCCGATATACTCCGTGATCTGTTGCCCCTTGCGGATGGTGGTCAGCGCGAACGCGCCGCGGCCATGAATGCGCGAACGACGTATCTTATAAAGTCTGCAGTTGTGCTGGTCGTTGAAGCCTGTCAAAATCTGTTTCCTTGGTACCCGGCCGGCATGCATCTGAGGCGTTACGCCTCGGGGATTCCGCTGGTTGTTGGAGGATTATAAGTGAAAATCCCGATTTGAAAAGGGGCAAAATACTATGTAAGGCGAAATTGTATATTTTCGGAACATCATTTCAATCTTGGCTCGGTAGCTTCGCCGGTCATCGGTACAAAACGGACCCCCGTGACCGACTGCCGCGCCATCTGTCCATTTCTCTTTGTCAATAACAGCAACTCCTGCGATTTGGTGCCGACAGGAATGACCATTCTTCCCCCTTCCGCCAGCTGTGCCACCAGGGGCCCGGGGATATCTTCCGGGGCGCACGTGACTATGATCGCGTCAAACGGAGCATGCTCCGGCCACCCGCGATAACCGTCGCCGGATCGGACATAGACATTCCTGCAATTGAGCGAATCCAAACGAGAGACCGCCAGTTTCGCGAGCGTATCGACGATCTCGATGCTGAAGACTGAATCGATCAGCTCCGCGAGGATGGCGGCCTGATAGCCTGAGCCGGTGCCGATCTCCAGCGCTTTGTCGGTCGGCTTGAGCGCCAGTAGTTCGGTCATCAAGGCAACGATGTACGGCTGCGAGATGGTCTGATCCCAGCCGATCGGCAGCGGCTGGTCGGTATATGCCAGATTGACATACTCGTCAGGCACAAAGCGGTGACGTTCAACCTTGCGAAACGCGTCGAGGACCGACCGGCTTGAGATGCCGCGGCCAATCAACTGCTGTTCAACCATCTCCAGGCGAAGTCTATCCATTTGGTCTTCTCGCGCCGACGGATCTTTGGGCTCTGGTGAGCCAAGTGTTACCATAACCGACAGGAGCGCAAACGCCAATATGTTGAAGTAGGTAAGCATAGTACAGCAGTAACATAAGGGCCATCGGCCGCAAACTCAAGTAGCGGCGGATCAAGGTGGACGTGGCGAATCGCGAATCTACCAGCGATTAAATTGACGGCTGGAAGCCGAATCGGGCGCATCGCCCCCCGCCGCACCCAGACCGCGGGAGTTCCTCTCGTATCCTTTTCGCGAATAGCGAGGTGGCTGCATCTTGTGAAACGACGTCGCGTCCTGGAACTGCCTGGCGACAGCCAGTAGAGTCGCCTCGCCATAGAGAGGGCCGACAAACGTGACGCTGGTCGGGATACCTTGCGGATCGAAGCCGTTTGGGACCACTACGCAGGGATGACCGGTGAGATTGGTCAAAAAGAGATTATTGCCGTCGAAAGTTGGTGCGAGGATGACATCGACTGTCTCAAAAAGCGCGTTCATTTCCTCGACAGCCTGATGCCGGAGTCGGGTCGCCTGTATGTACTCCACCGCCGGGATAAATCGCGACGCGCGGAACATGTTCGGCCACGCGGTTTTCATCTGCTGGGCCAACAGGTCATCCTTGTTCGAGCGGGTCAACTCGTCGAATGACGCCGCGGCTTCAGCGGTAAGAATGAACTCCATCGCCTGCACCGGTATCTCAGGAAGTCTGACTTCAATGAGGTTCACCCCCATGCGACGAAGCTGCTGAATCGTTTTGAGATCATTGACCCGATTGGTTCCGCGCTCGAAATCAACCTTCAGGTAACCAACGCGAAGTTTTGACAGGTCGGCCATATAGTTATAGTTGAACGGGAGATCCTCGACCGTCATATCGAGGCCGTCCGGCCCCATGATCGCGGACAATACGACCGCGCAATCTTCAACCGTTCGGCAGATCGGGCCGACTTTGTCAATCGACCAGCTAAGCGACATAGCTCCCTCGCGGCTGACCCGGCCATACGTGGGGCGAAGTCCGGTGACGCCACAGCGCGTGGATGGCGAGACGATAGAACCCCAGGTCTCGGTCCCGATAGCAAACGGCACCAGGCCGGCCGATGTTGCCGCGGCGGGGCCGGCTGAAGAACCGGCAGATCGCTCATTCGGATTCCAGGGATTACGGGTGACTCCGCCGTACCAGATATCGCCCCAGGCCAATTCCCCCATGGAGAGTTTGGCGACCAAAACCGCCCCCGCTTCCTCGAGACGCCTGATAACCGTGGCAGTCTGGTTACTCATGTTATCTTTGAAGGCGATTGTCCCGTATGTGGTCGGATACCCCTCAACCGCGAACAGATCCTTGACTCCATACGGAATGCCGTGCAATGGGCCGCGATAATGACCCGACGCGATCTCTTCGTCCGCTTTGGCCGCCTGTCGCAACGCCATAGCTTCAGTCAGCGTGATGACACAGTGCAGTTCCGTCCCGTATTTCGTCAGCCGGGCGAGAAACATCCTGGTGAGGTCGGTCGAGCTGACCCTGCGAGTCCGGATCAACTCGCTGAGCTCTCGAACCGGCAGAAAGGCGAGGTCGTTAAGATCCGATGGAACCGTATCGATCTCGACCGGGCTGAGCGCCAGCGAGAGCTTGCGCTTATCAAAACTGAGGCCGGCAGTCACCGGGTTGAACATCAGGGCCGGAACATCGGACGGCAGGATCTGCGATTTGCGCAACAGCTCATAGTCCTGGCGATATTTCGTCAGGATCTCGATCATGCTGTCGATCTCGGAAGGGGTGAAATCGATGCCGATCAGTTTTTCGGCGGCTTCCACGCGCGCGTCAGTTATTTGTGAGGTGTCGGTCGGGCCGGCGTTGGTCTGGGAAGCGGCAAGCAGAAGGCAGAATAGGGCTGCTGAATATCCTCTCATACGTCCTGTTTCATAGTCAAAACTCGCGGAATGACCCGCGTTTGTTATACCACTAACAGGACGGAATATAATCGTGCCTGTTGCATAAAAGCGTGAAGATTCGGTCGCAAAGTTTACGGGTAAGCGAATTCCTCGCCCAACGACATAAACAGCCAAAACCGCATAAATAACTCCACATTCGGCTGCGCGGCAGACCCTCGAGAAAGCAAAGCAGAAAACCGGCGTCGAACAGCAGATTGTTCGGCGCCGGGAGCTTGTGACTGCCGAACAGGTCAGTTATGGCAGAACGTTTTTCGGATGTTGGCGATGAAAATCTGTGGCGTCCTGGTATGCTTTGGCTACCGCAAGCAAAGTAGCTTCGTCGTACAGGTTGGACATAAACGTGATGCTCGTCGGGTGGCCGGTGCTGTCAAAGCCGTTGGGGAGAACGACACAGGGATGGCTTGTCAGGTTTGTGAGCAGGAGATTATTCCCGCCAAAGGATGGCGAGACATAGACGTCGATACCCTCCATGACAGCCGCCATCTCCTGGATCACTTTATAACGCAAACGATTCGCCTGGATATATTCTACCGCCGGAATAAACCTCGACGCGCGGAAGACATTTGGCCAGGCATTCTTGATCTGGCGGATCATCAGGTCATCCCGGCCGGAACGAGTTAGTTCGTCAAACGCGGCAGCAGCTTCAGCGCTCAAAATGATCGACATCGCGTCAATCGGATAGTCCGGCAGCTTGATCTCGACAAGGATTCCCCCCATCTCTTTGAGTTTCGCGATAGTCGCCCTGTCGAACGGCGCGGCGTTGGTGTCTTCCTCCATATCTTTCGCCAGATAACCGATCCGTAATTTACTCAAGTCAACGTGGTGGCTGTAAGTGAAGGGCGCGTCGATCAGGGTTTGGTCAACTCCATCGGGGCCGATGATCGCGTCGAAGACGATCGCGCAATCTTCGACAGTCCGACAGATCGGTCCGATCTTGTCCATCGTCCAACTGAGGGCCATCGCGCCGGTGCGGCTGACCCGCCCGTAGGTTGGGCGTAGCCCGGTTGTGCCGCATCGTGTGGACGGTGAGACGATCGAGCCCCAGGTCTCGGTGCCAATGGCGAACGGAAGCAATCCTGCCGCTACGGCCGACGCTGACCCTGCCGAGGAGCCGCTGGAGCCTTGCGATGTATCCCACGGGTTGCGTGTTTTCTCTCCGAACCAGACATCTCCCCAGGCAAGTTCTCCGAGGGTCATTTTGGCAACGAGGATCGCGCCCGCCGAATCAAGTTTCTGGATGACGGTCGCGTCGGCGTCAATCACCTGATCCTTGTAGGGGACCGAGCCCCAGGTCGTTTTGTATCCTTTGGCCGCAAGCAGATCTTTGGCGCCATAGGGGATGCCGTGCAACGGCCCGCGATACCGCCCCGCCGCGATCTCCTGGTCAGCCTTCGCCGCATGAGCCAGCGCCCGTTCTTCGGTCAGGGTGATGACACAATGCAATTGCGGATCATATTTCTTCAGCCTGGCGATGAAAAGATCCGTTAACTCTACCGAAGTTACCTGACGGGTTCGGATCAGGTCGGCCAGTTCGCGGACCGAATAAAAGGCGAGGTCATTCAGCTCTTGGGGACGCTTTATCGAGTCGATTGGCGAGTACTCGACCGGCTTGCGCTCGGTCGGCATCTTGAACCCGACCGGGATCGGATTGAACTGCAGCGCCGGCGGAACCGAGTTGTCGATCAGCACCGTGCGGAGTTTCTCGGAGGCGATGAGATTCTCTTTGAGCGATTCAAGCATGCTGTCACGCTCGGCGTCGGTGAACTCGAATCCGATGATCGACTCAGCCGCCTGGATGTTTTCTTTGGTGACCTTCATGGTGTCGATCGGCGCGGCCGCCGGCGACGAGACCGCTGCCAGGAGCAGGACAAGCACGCTGCGCATAGCTGTTTCCCTGTTCAGGTTATTAGGACTTGCGAACAAGTTGCGCGTACCAGCCCTTGTATTCGGCGTCGGCCATACGGGCAAGATCGCAACAGTAATCAGTCATCTCATGCAAACTGGGAAGCATCGGGATCATCTTGAGCTCAGCCTCGAGCTTCCACTTAAAATCCACCGGCCCCTGCTCCGGCACCTGCTGTTTGGAGACCTTTAGTACATGGAATCCGCTGGCTAACAGCAGACTCCGCAGAGTTCCGACCGCGGTGTCGTCATGCAGTTCAAACTGATGGCAGGTAACATGCGCCGACGCCAGGTCCGAACCTTCGCGCTCCAGTGCCGCGAGGTGCTGGGAGTTCAGCTCCCGATAGGTCCGCTTATGTTCTCTGGAGAATCGATCCATACTTGCTTACTGTAGTGTCTGCGTTTCTCTACGTCAGTTCCGAACACAGCCGTTCGGCGTAGCGGTCGGTCATGCCGGCGATATAATCCGCGATCACGATCGGCTTATCCTCGGTCAGCAACATCTCCCGATACCGTTCGGGCATAAGCTCCGGCTGTTTGTCCAGCCGCCAGTACAATGTCTCAATCACCCGCCGGGCTTTTTCGCCCAACAGCACCAGTCGTTCGTGCCGGTACAGTTTGGAACGGAGAAAATTCTTGAGCTCTTTGACCATCGACTCCATCCCGGGCGAGTACCGGGCCACCCGCTCAGGCGCGCTCACCAGCGATGCCAGGTCGGTGATCCCGAGCCGGCTCAATTGGCGATCAGACTCCTCTAATACATCAACGGTGGCGGCGTTCACGAGGTGCCTGACCAGCGAGAAGCGCAGTTCGCGGTCATTCATTCCTTTGAGCGATCGACCGCCCGCCTGCTCAAGCAGCGACCAGATGGAGAGCTGGGTGAGATCTTCAAGGTGAAGCAGCCCGGACGCCAGACCATCGTCTATATCATGCGCATTATAGGCGATCTCATCGGCGATATCAACCAGCGATGCTTCCAGCGATGACCGCGTGGACGGGTCAAACTCCGGCCGATGAACCTTGACGGTGGTTTCGTGCTTGACGATCCCCTCGCGCACTTCATAGGTTAGATTCAGACCCGGATGATCCGGATAGCGCTGTTCCAGGAGATCAACCACGCGAAGCGACTGGTTGTTATGGTTGAATCCCCCCTGCCCCGCCAGCAGATCGTCGAGGACATCCTCGCCGGCGTGACCAAACGGAGTATGCCCCAGATCGTGTACCAGCGCGATCGCCTCGCTCAGATCTTCGTTTACTCGTAGGCAACGGGCCATGGTCCTGGAGATCTGCGCGACCTCGATGGTGTGCGTAAGTCGCGTCCTGAAATGATCTCCCTCGTGCGGCAGGAAAACCTGTGTCTTGTATTCCATGCGGCGAAAGGCGGTCGAGTGAATGATCCGATCTCGATCGCGTTGAAACGCCGTGCGATAAGGATGTTCCTGTTCGGGGAAACTCCGTCCCCTGGATTCAGACGCTTTTGATCCGTACGGCGCGAGATTGGCAAGCTCCCGCATTTCGGTATCCTGCCGCTTACTTAAACTCACCCGTTCCTCGATTTTTTCGAGCCTGATTGCCATAGGAGACGGAGATAGTTTGGGAGAGACCAAGGACCGGATGCACCGCCATGCTGTAGGTCAGGATCGCTCCTTTGTGCGAAATCTCGATCCCGCCGCCGAACTGCACCGGGGCGGTCACCAACCCAAACATCACCGCCGCTGCCTGCCCCAGGGCCAGGTGCTGCGCGAGCGAGAACCGGGCGGTCTCATTCTGTTCCACCTGAAGGCGACCAACGATGGAGAGCGGCTGTCTCCCTCGGTACTCAGCCTGAACCGTATAGATCGGCTGGTATTTCGGGCTGCCGTCGTTGAGCGATGGAGAGGTGAGATTATCCGCGCCAGCCGACGCGGTCAGCCAGTTGCGCTGATACGCTACGCCGAGATGAAGCGTCCCGGCGCTTAAGCCTTCGTAGCCACCGCCGAATGCGACCTTCATAAAAGATCCGCCCGCGGCGAAAGTGAGCGAATCATAATGAGTGAAGACCGTTAGTTTGGCTATCTGTTCGGAATAGAGTTCGGAGTTGCCGAACTGCGAGAATCCAGCGGCGAATCCGAGTCTCCCCTTGCGCCACGCGCCGGCGAGCATGAACTGGTCAAAATCTTTCAGATCGAATGCTCGGTTGAGAGCGGTCTCGACCCGATATTCGCCCAACGCGATCCTGCCCGAAGGAAGATTGACCAGTTCCGATGGAGAGGGGGATGAAAGCAGCGACGCCTGCCCCATGCCGGTGGCGCGATTGGTCAGGAATTCGAACGCCATAACCGGGCTCGCCATAACACAGATCATGACGATCATTACAATAGTGGTGAATATCTTCATCGCGCGATCACCACCGTTTCTTTGACCGACTCTACACCTTCAGCTTCAAAATAGCAGATGTAGATGCCGATCGGCAGGCGTTCGCCCGAATCGGTGCGGCCGTCCCAGCGATACGTGGCAAGCAAGTCCGTTTGGCCGTCAAGAAAAGTCTTTACCTCGCGACCGGTCCGGTCATAGATCTTGAGCGTGTAGCCGGATGCCTGCACGCTGGTGAGCGAGATCATGGTCTCGTCTTCAAACCCGTCTCCGTCGGGGGAGAATACTTGCGGCGAGATGGTAACACTGGTTCGCCCGGCGGTCGGTTGTGTCCAGATGGTGTTGGCCGCGCCGGGGGTGCCGCCCGAAGTTGCGGATTTCGCCCAGTCGCCATCAGGCTGTTCCGATTCATCCCGTGACCAGGTATAGTTGCCGCCGTACGCGGTCAGATATTGGTAGCGGTCAACGGTAAACCCATGCTGATCCACCAACCGGATGACATCACCCGCGTTGTTCAGGCTCGACCACTGCGATGACTGAAGAAGCAATCCGGAAAAGCTGGTGTAGAATTGCCTGAACGCGGCGCTGTCCTGCGCCAGAATGATCCTGCCGCCGACCGCGATATTAAACGTGGTGGAGGATATTAGCCGAAGATTCAGTTCGTCTCCGAACCGCCAGTTCGCGAGATTGACCGACCCGCCGGATATGTTGCGCAACTCCACCCACTCAGTCTGCAGCGGCGACTGCGGGTCCGGAAGAAACTCCGAGATGATCATGCCCGGGAAAAGTGTGCCGGTGATCCAGGCAAAGCCGCGATTGTTGGTCAACCGACCATCGGTACTCAACATCGCGCCGACATACGCATAGATCGAGTTCTCTGTCAGCGAAAAGACGAGAGTATCCCGCCTGCCGGGAGCCAATGGCGGTATAGCGAAATTGAGTATGGTGTCCGTTATGGCCAGCGTATCGGGATGAGTCGCGCGATACAGCAGGAGCGACTGGACCTTGGCGGTGT
>JAMPYH010000318.1 GCA_023700785.1 Candidatus Zixiibacteriota bacterium | reverse complement strand
AAGGATGACCATACGCTTGACCTTGGCGGCAAGAAACTGATCTTCAAAGTCCTCCCCTACATGCACTGGCCCGACACGATGATGGAGTACCTGCCGGAAGATAAGATACTTTTCTCCTGCGATGGATTCGCCGCGCATCTCGCCGGCGATTCTCTCTGGAACGACGAGCAGACGGGCGACCTCGATTGGGAAGTGCGCTACTATTTTGATGCCATCATGCGGCCGTTCACGGGATATATCCGCAGGAATCTGACAAAACTGGACGCCCTCGATATCCGGATGATCGCGACATCGCACGGCCCGATCCTTCGGACCAAAGTCCGCGACTATATCGATCGATATAAGGCGTGGTCGGTGGACAAGACCGAGGGTGCCCAGCGTGTGGCGGTATTTTATGCCACCAACTATGGGAATACCGGCTTGATCGCCGAGGAAGTCGCGACGCAGCTCAACAAAGCTGGGTTCAGCGCGACCCTGGTCGACATCACTCGGACCAGCGCCGACGATATGCGCGAGGAGATCGAGCGCTCGATAGCGGTTGTGGTCGGCACGCCGACATTTAACGGCGACGCGCCAAAACCGATCTGGGATCTTCTCTCGCTCTTTTCGACCGTTTACAGTCTCGGCAAAAAAGCCGCGGCGTTTGGATCGTACGGCTGGGGAGGCGAAGCGCCCAGGCTGGTGCTGGATCGATTAGCCGGACTTAAGCTGAAAGTTTATCCCGAGCCGCTCAAGGCGCGGTTGATCCCCTCGGAGACAGAGATCGCCGACGTAAAGACCTTTGTCGAAAATATCGCTCCGTTTTTTAGGGGAGCAGATGTCGCGGAGAAGAAACCGGCCGCGGTATAGCCTACATTTCGATAATGGTATCACGGGCGGAACATCAGTTTCGCCCGTTTTCTTTACTGGCGCCGCCAGGGTGCTTCGCATTAGATTACGTCAGTTCGCGGGCGGAGACGGTATAATGAACATGCTTCACTATCGATCGCGGTTATTGTTATTAGTGCTGTTCGCCATTGCCATGGCGTTGGTCGAGGCGGCGGTGGTCGCTTATCTTCGCGCGCTCTATTATCCCGAAGGGTTCACCGTCATTCTCAAGGAGATCAGCCGCCAGCATTTGATGATCGAGATAGGCCGTGAGTTCGCGACCATCGTGATGCTGGCCACCGTCGCCGGTCTGGCGGGGCGAGAGCGATGGGAACGCTTTGGCTGGTTTGTTATGCTATTTGGCGTCTGGGATATCTTTTATTATTTCTGGCTCAAGATCACTATCGATTGGCCGCTGGCGTGGAATGATTGGGATATTCTCTTTCTGATCCCCGCACCCTGGGTGGGGCCGGTGATCGCGCCGGTGCTGGTATCACTACTGATGATCTTTGTCGGGATCTCGCTGACCCGCCTCTACAAGCGAAAGATCCGCTTTCGTCCGACGGTAACGACGTGGGTGACAGCGCTCATCGCGACCGGAATGATCCTCTATTCCTTCCTCCGTGACGCGGGTCGCGTGACACGCGGGGAGCATCCGGAGCCGTATTGGTACAGCGCGCTCATACTCGGACTTGGGCTCTATCTCTTCGCCTACTGGTGGTCGTACCGCCAGGCGGATGAATAGGCCGCCAAAGTGATTGCCGAGTCTGGACTGTCCGCTTAGATTTGCGAAATGAAAGAGCAACGTACACTCAGAGAATTGCGGTCGATCGGCCCGGCGATGCTTGAGGATTTCGAGAAACTCGGTATCATGTCTGTAGCCCAGCTGAAAACCAGGAACGCCAGAAAACTGTACGATAGCCTCTGCCGGATCACGGGTCAGAAACAGGATATCTGCGTGCTGGATGTTTTCGAGTGCGCCATCGCGCAGGCCAGGGATCCGAACCTTCCCGACGAACAGCGCGACTGGTTCTACTGGTCGCGGCGCCGCAAGTCAAAAGCACGCTGATTCGCCTGTTGCCCGAATGAAGGGTAGCAAGCTATACTTGTCACATGGCCGGCGCGTATTCATTTCCCCTCATTTACGATATCGCCTTCAGCGACCGGGATGTGCCCGGCGAGGTTGACTTCCTGCTCAACGCGGCCGAGATCCACTTCGGCGATCCGATCGCGTCCGCGATAGAACTAGCCTGCGGGCCCGGAGCGCATTTCCGCGAGATGGTGAGAGCGGGCATCATATCCGACGGCATGGATCTCTCTCCCGAGATGGTCGAGTACGCCAACGAACTGATCGGGAATGAAAACCTCTCCCCCACCCATCGAGTAAGTTCAACAAAGACCGATCTGTGCCCCACCCCTCGGGTGGGTTCACAAGTAGGTTCACAGTTGGATTCTACGAATAACGATCTGTGCCCCACCCCTCGGGTGGGTTCACAAGTAGGTTCTCAGTTGGATTCTACGAATAACGATCTGCGCCCCACCCCTCGGGTGGGTTTATCAACCTGTTCCGCCTACCAGGGAGACATGCGATCCTGGCGCGCGGAACGTCATTACGATCTTGCCTATTGTCTGCTGGTCTCATTCGCGCACCTGTTGACCAACGACGATATCCTCGCGCACTTTGATACGGTCGCCGATCTGTTGTCGCCGCGAGGGATCTATATCGTTT
>JAMPYH010000047.1 GCA_023700785.1 Candidatus Zixiibacteriota bacterium | reverse complement strand
TGTGCGCGCGTCTGCTCGGCGTGCTGTATGTCGAGCTGAAGGTGAGCCGCGAGTCGGGCTGATGCCGCGCACAGCCAGGCGCGAAGCTGGTCGAAATCGAGGGTGACGAGATTCTGTGGAGCGAGCTGGTCTGCCAGCCTCTCCCCTGCGGTTGGATCAAAGGTATCAGGGGTGACGTGGGTCACGGGTGCTCTCCTGTCGGGAGGGTGAGACGAGATATTCGATACGGGCGAGGCGGGAGTCAACGGAGTTCGAGAAGCGGTAGAACTCCTCCTTGTTGAGTACTCCCTCTGTGAGGAGGATCTCGACGATCCCCAGTTTTTTGTCAAGGGCGGCGACCGACGCGGACTCCGCTTTGGCGGCCAGTTCGACTTTGATCGACTGGATGGTCATAAAGTAGGCGGCGGCGATGGAGAGCGCGATCATCAACAGGTTAAGCAGCTGCGAGCTGAACTTGAGCGCGCTGAGATTTGACGGACGGCCGCGCGCGCGACGGAGTTCGGTGACGGGTTGTGACATATTCCTCCTGGCATGAGAGATCTTCAGGCATTCATATCTGGTGGAAGAGTGTCCGCTCTTTGCCTTCAAGCCGGATCGACTGAAGTCGCAATTTGACCGGCGCATCTTCTCCCGCCTCGATAAGCAGCGTGTTGTCGTCAGCGGCAAGGTCCCTGAGCGGCAAGCTCAGTTTTCGCCGCGGGTCGGTCGGGAGCGACAAAGGCGGGATGATCGGGTCGGCGAGAAAGCGGGCGCGCCGCGCAAAGCGGATCGGGTCAAATTGATGGACCAGATACTGGCGGCGGCGATCTGAGTCGATCTCAAGGAGCCAGTCGGTCGAATGCTCGACGCGCGCCAGGGTGACTCGCCTTGAGGCGCTGTTCTCCGCCGGGTTAAAAACAAAATAATCGGCGCCACTATTCTCCCCTATAGGTCGGATCTCCACGCCATCCCTGGTCGCCAGCGACTCCACGCGGTCAATCAGTTGTTCACGCGTCGCGAAACGTGAGCGAATGATGCGAGTTCCACCGGCGCTACGAACCGAGCCGAATTGTGCCAATTCGGAATCATCCTGCGGATAGATAAACAGAACCGCGCGACTGACGGGCGATGGAGAACCGGCGAGCGACCGTTCAAGCTCTTTGGCGCTGCATCGCTCTTTACCGCGATAGCCGACCAACCGCGCGAAACGGCGTGATGCCTGGGATGCATCGAGGTCGAGCCGCGCGATGCTCAGTTCGATCGGCCGTTGGTCGGCGCGAGACGCTTTCCATCCGGAGTCGGTATGCTCAAGCAGAATATCAAGCCCATCGTACCGTGGCGCGACAAGGTAGCGGTCGGCGGAGGGAAGGTCGGCGAGAGCGTGGAGCATAACCGGTTCGGGCAAACCGGTTGATTTGCGGATGGTGAGGTCGCGGGTGATGGAGGTGTCGGGGATCGCGCCACGGTAAACGAGCGAGGTTTCGAGTACTTTTTCTATCTGGCGGTAGTTGAAATGGCAGATCGATCCATCGGAGTTGACAGCGTAGCGTTGGAGCGGCTCATGCTGGCAGATCCGGATATCTTTGCCGCAGACGGAACACTCTGGGAGTCGGTAGATAAAGCCGATGGAGCATTCCTTGTAAATGCCGGAGTCGATGTTGTCGCGGAGGGTCTCGGCGCCGTCAGCCGAGCGTAGCCAATAAAAGTAGGATTTGATCCATTGCCGGCCGTCGCGCGCAAGGCATGCGGCATGGAAAGTCCTCCCTATTGGCAGGAGGTCACGTCGGTGGCCGACCAGGACCGGCGAGTCGATAAGCAGTTCAGCCAGTCGGTCATGTTCATCGGACGGGAATCGTCCGCCGTACGCGTTGATCTCATCGGATAGGATGAACATCGCACGGATGAAAATATCGGCGGCGGAGATCTCGGTCGGCGGTTTGATATTGCGGTTGATCAGGTCAACAAGTTCAGGGCGGGTGGCTATTTCGGAGTGGTCGAGCTGGGCGATAATCCGCCCGCGGGGGTTGGGCATGCATCCTCCGGATCGGTGAAGGTCTCTACTGAAGGATGCCGTTTAAGGACTGCTAATTGTTGTCTTCCAATATTGTGCAAGGAGTTGCACGGACGTAATACGGCTGAAAGTCTAACCGCCTGCTAATCCTCCCTTAGTTTGCTGAAATACAAGGGGTTAACCTGCCTCAATATGTTCAATACCCTCTTGGCACTACCTTTGCTCTAATGGGTGACGAATAGCGGATATTTTTTAACGATAGTCTTCGGTAAAGGGCATAGGTATGAAGGTCTATCAACGTAAAGAGGTACGCCTCGGAAAGTGGATCGTCGCGGCAATCGCGTTTCTGGTCGTCATGACCGTGACGTTTGCCGACGCGTACGGCGTCGGAGTTCCGAGCAAGCCCGGAGACGGTGGGCGGAAGAATCAGGACCCGCCGCCTGCGACCATTCAGACGCAGTCTGATATGCGGACCCAGGGGTCACCTGATCCGTCACCAGTCCCGGAACCGTCGACTATGATCCTGATGGGTCTTGGCTTGGGGGCTGCCGCAATAGCGAGAAAGTTTCGGAAGGCTGAATAGAAGCAAGATCACCCCAACCCTCCTCCTCCCTTTACGCCTCCCCGGTTACCTTCCCCAGGGAGGCGTTTTCTTTGGTGGGTCGTCCGCTCCACGAGAAATTGACACTTGCGCAACCAACGGGCCGCGCCCATCGTATTGATATCCAGTCACCGATCTCATCACCAGGAGTACGCGATGTTTGTTGGGATACTGTTATTGTTAATGGGAGTACTGATCCTGCTGGGCCAGCTTGACATAATCGAGGGGGCATGGTGGGATTATTTCTGGCCGCTGGCGATAATCGCGGTCGGCGCGTCGATGATCTTCAAGCATACCAAACGCGAGCAACGCCCGTAGTCGCTCGTTGATCCCCTGTGTCCAATACTTTTTACTTTGACCCTCACGCCAGCGGGCTCGAGGTTTTCCTCGGGCCGACCGAGGCGAAGCTGATGGAACTTGCCTGGAAGCATGGGGAGCTTTCGGTCAAGAAGGCGCTGACGTTTCTCGGGGAGAACAAGCGGGCCTATACCACCATTATGACCGTGCTGGCGCGGCTGGCGGAGAAGGGGATCATGACTCGAGAGAAGGATGGACGGAACTTCGTCTATCGCCCGACCGTGACGCGGGAGCAATTTATCAAAGAGCGGGTGGAGTTGGTGCGGGGATGTTTGAGGCGGGGGTTTGGGGCGTCGTAGGGAGTAAAAGCCGGCAGGATCGCTCCCGCCTCCCGGCGGGGGATCCTGCCCTACGGGCCTAAAGAAATCTGTGGTGCAGTCAACTTCGGCAGGATCGCTCCCGCCTCCCGGCGGGGGATCCTGCCCTACGGGCCTAAAGAAATCTGTGGTGCAGTCAACTTCGGCAGGATCGCTCCCGCCTCCCGGCAGGGGATCCTGCCCTACGGGCCTGGCGGAATCCCCACCTCGGAGAGGTGAGCCACCCGGCCTAACGTCCCTTGCGGGGCAAGGTTTTTCGGGGAGATGTCGATAATCTCTACATGCGGAAACTGTTTTTCCCAGCGCTGATCCTCATACCTGTTTTTTCGTTCGCGGAAACAGTACGCCTTGGCGGCGAAGTAGTGATACCGGTCGCCGAAGGCTGGGAGATACTTGGGGACAGCAGTTCCTATCCGTTTCTGCTGATGTCCAGCGACAAGCAGTCAGAACTATTGATCTTCAAATCGAACATCGCGTCGGATGGGTCTATCGATAACCAGGCATCCCTGAAAGCCTCGGTTGACCGGGTCATAGATTCAGTCATCCTCACCCTGCCCGACGCCAAACTGCTCACGTCGAGCGGGTACACGGCGGGGGACAATGTTCGGTTCGTGCTGGAGTTTACGTCGCAGGACGACGCGGAGAACGCGATGGTGCGGCACCGGATGATGGGGGTGTTATATCGAACCGCCGACGGCAACCAGGATCTGTTCACGCTGTGGGGGCGGGCGGCATTCGCAGATTATCCCAACTACGAAGAAGACCTGGTCTCGATGCAGCGGGATTTCCGATTTCTTGGCGAGCACACCAATGATGTTTTCATAGCAGCGGGGCAAAATCGCATGATGACCGTCGGAATACCGATCGTGCTGGTGATCGCGCTCGTGGGATTACTGCATCTCCGGCAGCGACAGAAAACGGCCAGGCCGAAAGCTCGATCAGCCGTTTGGGTATGCGGGTGCGGAACAGAAAATGAACCGCGGGAACCGTTCTGCCGGTTCTGCGGCCAGCGCAGCCAGTTAAGCCGAATCAGCTAATTCTTTTGCTGGAGTTCCAGCAGCACGCCGTTCGTGCTGAGGGGATGAACGAAGGCGATCTTCTCGCCGTCGGCGCCGACGCGCGGCGTCTCATCGATCAATTCCACGCCGGACGCTTTCAGGTCTTTTAGGCGTTTCTCAATATCATCGACATAGACGCAAATATGGTGGAGTCCCTCTCCCCGCCTGGCGATAAAGCGCGCTATCGGGGATTCGGGCGAGGTCGCCGCGACCAGTTCGATCCGTCCGCCCGGATGCCGGGCGCTCGATGGCGCGGCGAACATCGCGACTTTGACCTTCTGGTCCGCTACCTCGACGATGGACGTCACCTTCTGGCCGGTGATCTTCTGATACAGCTCGATCGATCGTTCGAGATCGGCGACCGCGATACCGACATGGGAGATCAGCGAGGAGTCGAGGTCAGTCATCGCCAAGCTCTTTTGCTTCGGCTTCGGCGGCGGAGTCATACGCGCGCCGCATCTGCTGATACTCAAGCTCGGTGGCGAGCATGGAGAGGGTCGGGCGGACCCATTTGCCGCGATAGAAGTACATGCGGTAGGTATCGCGCTGGACCGAGACCTTCCCTTTTGGCCCTTTGAACGAAACCTCAACACCGACATCGGCGGAATCTCGGCCGTAGAACTTGAACTCTTTGGCGGCTATGCCGTCAACCGTGTCAGCATCGAGCTGCATTTCCTTGGTCTTCAGGTAATCGTCGAACGTCATCCGATCCTGCAGGTACGAGAACTCGTTGTCGTACAGGCCGGCCTTGTCGCCGTAACGCCAGCGGGTGATCGCCTCGGAAAGGGATTCCTGGATCAGGGCGCGATCATCGGCAGACGGCTGTGAACTCGACGAATCAGAACCGGAGCAGCCGGCGAAAATCGCCAGCAGCCCGATCAGGAACGCGTATCTAATGGCGCGCATGGTATTCTCCCCAGACAGAACGAAAGACATCAGCGATCTCTCCCACGGTTGCGTACTGTTCAACAGCGTCGAGCACCGGATAAACGACATTCTCTTTTCCTGTGGCGGCCGCGCGCAGACGATCCAGCGCGCTTTGCACTTTTTGGTTGTCCCGGCTTGAGCGGATCTTCCGGACCGCCTCAATCTGGCGACGTTCCAGTTCCGGGTCAACTTTTAAGACCGACGGGATCTCGGTGCGGTCGGTCCTGAATCTGTTTACCCCCACCACCACCTTTTGTTCCTGCTCAACCTGCTTCTGGTGTTCGTACGCGGAGCGGGCCAGTTCATCCTGGAAGTATCCGGTCTCGATACAACGTACCGAGCCGCCGATCGACTCGATATGCGCCATCAGGTCGGTTATCTTTTTTTCTATGGCATCGGTGAGCTGTTCGAGGTAATACGAGCCGCCCAGCGGGTCGGCGGTATCCGCGACGCCGGATTCGAACGCCAGTATCTGCTGGGTCCGCAGGGCGATCTCGGCTGAGCGTTCGGTCGGCAAGCCGAGCGCTTCATCGAAGGAATTGGTATGGAGCGATTGTGTCCCGCCCAGGATCGCCGCCAGCGCCTGCACCGTGGTCCGGACGATATTATTCTCCGGTTGCTGGGCGGTCAGGGTCGAGCCGCCGGTCTGGGTGTGGAAGCGGAGCAACATCGAGCGTTCATCGGCCGCTTTGAACTTTTCACTGACAATTCGCGCCCAGAGGCGGCGAGCCGCGCGGAACTTGGCGACCTCCTCAAAGAGATCATTATGCGACGCGAAAAAGAATGAAAGTCGCGGCGCGAACCGGTCGATAGTCAATCCGGCATCAAAGGCGGCGCGGACATAGGCGATCCCGTTGGAGAGCGTGAAGGCGACTTCCTGCGACGCGGTGGCGCCGGCCTCGCGAATATGGTAGCCGGAAATTGAGATCGTATTGTATTTCGGCAGATGCTGATTGGCGTAGCCGAAAATATCCGTGATGATCCGCATCGAGCCCGACGGCGGGAGGATATAGGTGCCGCGCGCGATGAACTCCTTGAGAATGTCATTCTGCACCGTACCGGAGAGTTGTTCCGGCGACAACCCCTGTTTTTTTCCGACGGCGATATACATAGCGAGCAGGATGACCGCGGTGGAGTTGATGGTCATCGAAGTGGAGACCTTATCCAGCGGGATGCCGTCGAAAAGCATCTCCATATCCGCCAGGGAGTCGATCGCGACACCGGTGCGGCCAACTTCGCCGTGCGCCATCTGGTGATCTGAGTCATAGCCGATCTGGGTGGCAAGATCAAACGCGACCGATAGGCCGGTCTGCCCTCGTTCGAGCAGATACTTAAACCGCTGATTGGTCTCGGAGGCGGTGCCAAAACCGGCGTACTGGCGCATGGTCCAGAAGCGGCCGCGATACATGTCGGGATAGATGCCGCGGGTGAACGGATATTTCCCCGGCGCGGCAAGTTTGTCCTGGTCTGCAAGTCGCGACTGATTTTCCGCGACTACCGGGATCGGAATGCCTGAGCCGGTTTTCTTCTCGGGAGCCATTACTCGAACTCCAGCAGGAGATCTGATTTTTCGACCGATTGGCCCGGCTTGACGGCGATCGACTTGACGATACCATCCGCGCGCGCCTTGATGATGTTTTCCATCTTCATCGCCTCGATCACGACGAGCGGAGTTCCTTTCGCGACCCGGTCACCGGGCGCCACACGGAGCGTGATGACCAGACCGGGCATCGGCGCTTTGAGTACATTGTCGGCGGCATGGTGGTGGCTGATCCCCGCCGCTTTCCGCATCTGCGCGACCGCGTACTCTTCGATCGTGGCCGGGAGTTCGATCCCTTTCATAAAGATGGTTCGCTCGCCGTTGCCGGTGGCGGAGTGGACATCCACTTCCAGCGATTCATGGCCGATAAACAGCAGCGCGCGGCTCTCGCCAAGCGGCTGGTGCTGTACTTCAAAGCTCGTTCCATTAACCGTGGCGAAAAATCGCTCCGAGCGATACTCGAGCAGAATGTCATACTCGCGGCCGTCGATCTCGACATTGTAGCGCGGCATCAGCGGCTCCCCTTGAATGACCGGAGATTGCCGTGGCGATGCCAGGCCGCCCAGTTTGACCGGGTCGCCTGCTGCGGCGGCGAGACTGATATTTTTCGTTCACGCACATACTTGTCGATAGCGACCGCCAGCGCGGCCCGCTCGCGCACAACGTCCGACACGCGGCGATAGACGTTGTCGGGGTATTCTTCGTCGAGAAATCGAGTGGAGAGCTCGCCGGCGAGGAATTTCTCGTTATCCATTATGACACGATGGAAGCCGATGGTCGTCTCAACTCCGGAAACGCGATATTCTTCGAGCGCGCGTTTCATGCGGGTGACCGCTTCGGCGCGGTTAGTCCCCCAGACCACCAGCTTGGCGATCATGGGATCGTAATAGATCGGTATCTCGGAGCCGGCGACCACGCCCGAATCGACCCGCACGCCCGGTCCGGCGGGAATGACATAGGCATTGAGAGTGCCGGTTGACGGCATGAAGTTGTTATCGGGGTCTTCGGCATAAATGCGGCACTCGATCGCGTGGCCGCGAAGCTGGATATCTTCCTGTCGAAGTGTCAGCTTTCTTCCTTCGGCGATCGCGATCTGTTCGCGGACCAGGTCGATGCCGGTGACCATCTCGGTGACCGGGTGCTCCACCTGCAGACGGGTGTTAACTTCGAGGAAAAAGAAATCGCGCTGTTCATCAACGAGAAACTCGACCGTTCCCGCGCCGACATATCCGGATCGCCGCGCGATCTCAACCGCGGCGCTCCCCATCCGCGTCCGAAGCTCCGGCGTCATGATCGGGGATGGAGATTCCTCGACCACTTTCTGGTGGCGGCGCTGGATAGAGCACTCACGCTCGCCAAGATAGAGGCAGGTGCCATGCTGGTCGCAGAGGATCTGGATCTCGACGTGGCGCGGGCGGGCGAGATATTTCTCGAGATAGACGCGGCTGTCGCCAAAGGCGGACTTTGCTTCCGACGCCGCGGAGCGGATAGATTCTTCGAACTGATCCTCCGAGTGAACCACCCGCATCCCTTTTCCCCCGCCGCCGGCGGCGGCTTTGACCAAAATAGGAAAGCCGATCTTGCGCGCGGCCGCGATCGCCTGCTTGAGGTCGGAAGTATCGGTGTCGGAGCCTTGGACGAGCGGGAGTTTCGCTTTGACTGCGGTCTCTCGCGCGGCCAGCTTGTCTCCCAGAAGCGCGATGGTCTCGGGTTTGGGTCCGATAAAGATCAGTCCTTCATCCTGACACCGCCTGGCAAACTCGGCGTTTTCGGAGAGGAAGCCGTAGCCGGGATGGATAGCATCCGCTCCGGAGATCTTGGCCGCCTGAATGATGGCGTCATGCACGAGATAACTTTGATTGGAAGGTGCGGGGCCGATACAGATGGCGTCATCGGCCATCCGGACATGGAACGCGATCCGGTCAGCTTCAGAATAAACGGCAACTGAGCGGATGCCGAGGTCGCGACAGCCTCTGGCGACGCGAACGGCGATCTCTCCCCGGTTGGCGATCAGTATCTTGCGAATCGTATGAGTCATCTCTTTGGCATACCCCGACTTGAGTCCCGGCGGGGCCGCCATCAAAGGTACTATGAAAGGCCGAAATAGACCAGAGATTTTTGGGGGCCGGCGGACTCGCTGTGAGCGGGTTAAGTGACTCAGGGATAAGTAATTCTCAGTTTGCCTCCCGCTTCGGTCGATGATATCACCAAAGATGTTGTAGTTGCTCCCGCGGGCATAAACCGGCTACATTAGAGTCATCCATGAAATCAGTACAGACAATCCTGATGGTATCTTTTTTGGGCTGCGCGATCATGGCGCAGGATTCCACCCTTACCGAGAAGCCGCTCGCTCCGGAACAGATCGGGATGGCCCATTTGATGGAGTATCTCAATCTGACCACGGATGATATCACCTATCGCTCGGATTACACCGAGCCGGATTCATTCCGGCTGAAGATCGTGGCGGATCTGATGCGTCGGCCGCTGGATATGATCAATTACACAAAAGAGATCCGGACGCGGTATTCGGCAGGCCAACCGGAGATCCTCGCCGGGATGCTGTTCCAGGATCTTCAGGGGGAATATCAAACCAAGCGAGGCAACGCCTATCCGCCGTCCGCGGATGATCTCCAGGCGCATTACGATCTCTATTACAGCAATCTCTATATGAACCAGGTGTTGTCGCGCGCGGCGAATTATATCAATGTGATCATCCCGCGCTCGACCGAGTCCGCGCTGGCCGGTCTGACCGCGAAGCAGCGAGCCTTTCTCCGAAACGAGTTCAAGGAATTGCTGGTGACGCATGAAGAAGAGGAGTTCCTCTCGGTCGAAGGATTGGACTCGCTGGAGAAGGTCGAAGAGAAATATACCGACACGCTGGTGACATTCGGCGCCAGGATCAATACTGATCCGATACTGGCGGCCGGGATAAGTTTCCTCCGGGAGTTTATGCCGGAGTTGATGACGGTCAAGGCGATGGCTGACTCCGGCGGCCAGACCCGTGAGAGATTGCTGAACAATGTTGGCTATATCCCGAATAACGTGAGCACTGAAAAATACCTGGGCAAGCAATCCGGCTGGAAGATCGGCGGGCCGGGACGGGATATCTACAGCGGCGACTACACGTTCATTCTTGATCTTGGCGGCGATGATATTTACGAGCTTTCGTATGACCCGGCCAAGCCGCACCCGGTGATAATCATCGATCTCGGCGGGAACGACTCATACACCGGGATAACCGATTTCGCGATAGCGTCAGGCTGTTATTCTGTTGGCATCCTGCTGGATTTCGCGGGTGATGATCTTTATCGCGGCAAGTCGTTCTCGGTTGGTTCCGGATATTTCGGGATGGGACTTTTGTACGACGCCAACGGGGACGACCGCTACGACGGCGACACGCATGTCCAGGGAGCCGGCTCCTACGGGATGGGGATCGTGATCGACGAATCCGGCCGCGATATCTACAACGCCGCCCTGTTCGCGCAGGGGTTTGGCTTTATCAAAGGGGCGGGGATCATCTACGATGGTGACGGCGCGGATTCATACTACGCGGGAGGAAAATACAAAGATATCCTTCGCTATGACGAGCATTATTTGTCGATGTCGCAGGGATTCGGCTACGGCCTGCGGCCGTGGACCTCGGGCGGCCTGGGTTATTTGATCGACCTGAAAGGGAATGACAGTTACTACTCAGATATCTTCGCGCAGGGCGCGAGTTACTGGTGGTCGCTCGGGATGCTGTACGATTCCGCCGGAAACGACAACTATCAATCGTACCAGTACGCGCAAGGCGCGGCCACCCACATGACACTGGGGATCCTGGTCGATGAGTTCGGGCATGATGTCTATTTCGGGAAGGGGTTGATGCAGGGAGTCGGGCATGATTACTCCTGCGCCATCATGCTGGATCGTCACGGCAACGACACCTACACCGCGTACGACCTTTCACAGGGAGCCGGTTCCGCCAACGGCGCGGGGATCCAGATAGACAACGAAGGGGACGACCGGTATTTCATTAAAAATCCGAATAATACGCACGGCTTTGGCGACACCCGCAGGGATTTCGGCTCGATCGGGCTGTTTATCGATCTCTCCGGTCTGGATCAGTACACCGGCTTCGGCAAGGACAATTTCTATTGGAAAACTGAGTCCCGCTGGGGGGGCGGCATGGATATCGAGTTACACCCGAAAGACTCCGTCCAGGCAAATAAACCATGAAGAATGTGATAAACATTGTTTTCGTCGGTCTGGTATGTTTGCTGGCAGGCGCGCGGGCTGACGGTCAGACGATGCTCGAGAAGCGAATTGATTCGCTGTTCGTGATCGCGTCCTCGGGCGAAGTCAAGTTTCAGGCGATGGTCAAACCGGCGGAGGATTCCATCGCCGCGCTGGGCGCGAACGCGGTCCCTCATCTGGTGGAGAAACTGGAGACGAAATCGCCGCGCGAGCGACTCGCGGTGATCAATATCCTCAAAAAGATCGGGTCGCCGGCGGTCCCCTATCTGGTGACCGCGCTCGGATTCAACAAAGGGCTGGTAGTGGAACGGGTGGCCTGGGCGCTGGGAGATATCAAAGATACCGCGGCGACCAACGGCCTGCTGACAGTGGCGAAACATCCGCGCTGGCAGGTGCGCGAGCAGACGATCGGCGCGCTCGGGCGGATCGGCGACGCGCGCGGGATCGACGCTGTGGCCGAAGCGCTGGATGACACCATTATGCTGGTAAGAAAAGCGGCGACCGTCGCGGCGGGACAATTGAAGATCAACAGCGCCATCCCTCGGCTCGTACATCTGCTGGGAGACAGCTTTTATGGAGTACGGATGACCGCGCTGGCGGCGTTAACGGAGATGGACAGCGCGCACACTCTGCGGAGCGTGATCGATTCGATGGGCTCAATGAACGAACTGGTCGGAAATCTTGGGTGCAGTTTGCTCGGCAAGATCAGAACAGACTCCGCCAGGCAGGTACTTTTGGCGCAGAGCAGGGCCGTTGATCCCAAACGCCGCGCCCATGCGGCGGTCGCGCTTGTTCTCGCCGACCCGACCGACCAGACTAATTTTCGCGCGAGTTTCCTCGCGGCCGAGACCGACCGCTTTACCCGCCTGAAAGTAGAATCCGCTATCGCGTCAGTGACCAATGGACAGACCGCAGAATCTCAATGAGCGACGTGATCGACTCAAGCATCTGATCGTCTCCCCTTCGGGTGATCGAGAAACGCCTGGAACAGACTCACCGGAACTCCCCGAGCGTTATCGCAAGATCGCTGATGCTCTGGGCGGAGAATTGGTGCGGCACGCCACGGGGACATTTCTGATGGTCAGACGGTTTTATCCGTTTGATTATTGTCATGGCATGATCACACTCGACACAACCCTCGCGAATAGTGATCTGCCGATATCGGCCTTTACCGCGCTGGAGGCCGAAGGCCAGGTGGACCTGGCCAAGACGCTCTATTTCGATACTGAAACCACCGGCCTGGGCGGAGTAGGGATAGTGCCGTTCCTGATCGGTTGCGGTTCGGTGGTGGAGGGCGGCTTTGAGGTGCGCCAGTACCTGATCCCGGATTATTCCGATGAAGCGGCGATGCTCGAGACGCTTCAGTCTGAGTTTACACCCGAGACAGCCGTGGTCACGTACAACGGCGCGGCGTTTGATCTGCCGGTACTGCGCGACCGGCTGATAGTCAATCGGGTGGCGCGTGATGTTACTTTTCAGCACCATATCGATCTGCTCCACCCGGCGCGGCGCCTGTTCAGGCGAAGACTGAAGGAGTGCAATCTCGCGCATGTCGAGCGGCGGCTCTTC
>JAMPYH010000317.1 GCA_023700785.1 Candidatus Zixiibacteriota bacterium | reverse complement strand
GGGCATTCGCGCCTGGTGTATCGAAAGTCGCCCACCATAAATGGTGAGGTACGGTGGTGAGACGCGAAGTGTGGCGAAGCGCGCTCAACCCGACCTTCAAGCATATCATTTCACAGATTTATTTAATCCCCGAAATTGACCTGCGTGTCCGTGAGGCCGTCACGGGCGCCGAATAGCCAGGCCGCGGCGGAAGAATGAGTGAACTCCGCCGGGCTTTCTGAGATCGCTTTCCTCACCGGATGAGCGTGAATGTCCTGAAGACGATAAAAGAACTCCTCCTCAGAAAAGATCAGTTCGGCGCGGAAGTTCTTCCGCCAGACCTCGGTTCGTTCGGGAAACAGTTGGTGACGGCTGACAACAAAGAGGTCATCCATGAACTGGCGCACTCGCTCGGCTGATTCCAGCGCGATCATCAAATGCAGATGATCCGGCATGATCACATAACCGAGGATGGTGACCTGATGCCGCCGGGCTGAAGATCGAAGCACGACCTTGAGACCATCAAGGATCAGATCATCGGCGAGCAGTTTTTCGAGATGGTGAGTGAACGCGGAGACGTAAAAAACGCAGCTTCGAGACGAACCGGAATGATAGGGGTTAAACACCTGCTCCTCCCTTTTTGAAGTTCCTGCGAACAACGTAAAATATAGCACTGACAGGGGCTGTCAGTCAATCTTCTGCTATTGACAAATAATTCGCGGCGGGCGATACTGCATCGTCAAATCAGACAAAAAGAGGATGAATTCATGCCAAGTCGTGCTGTCGCATACGAATTGATCAAACCGTCCAGTCGATGGCTGGAGGTCCCGATATTGCTGGCGTTCAACGTTCTGTTGGTGGCATGCGCGTATATAGCCGTACCGCTTCCGTTTTCGCCGGTCCCGATAACCGGTCAGACATTTGGCGTACTGCTGGTCGCGATGGCACTCGGGCGGGTGCGAGGAACCGGAGTCGTACTGGCTTACCTAGCCGAAGGCGCCGCCGGGTTGCCGGTCTTTGCCGGAGGCGCGGCTGGTCCGCAGGTTCTCTTTGGGCCAACCGGCGGCTACCTGGCGGGGTTTGTCGCCGCCGCATTCGTCGTTGGCGCGATGGCGGAACATGGCTGGGATCGCACGATCTTTCGATCGATTGTCGCAATGACAATCGGCTATGTTGTTATTTTCACGTTCGGTCTGGCGCAATTATCGTTTTTTGTCCCTGTGGCAACTCTGCTGGCGATGGGGCTGACGCCGTTCATTCCGGGGATGATCATCAAGATCGCTCTGGCAGCTTGGATCCTTCCGCTCATCTGGAAGCGAGCCTCTGCGGAGCCCAGAGCATAGTTGCACGCGAGCGGAAGTTCGCTGTCTCACAACGACATAATAATTTGCAGTGTGAGGTCCCGATTCTGAGTCGGGATTTCACTCTCTTTTGCCCCGATTCGGCCGGAAAACTGTTGAAGCTCCCCGCGCTATCTGTTATCATGCGACGGAGCAACAGTTTTCACCTCTTTGACTCATAGGTGCGAGATGGCGGTTAATCAAACTGAGTATATTTGGATGAACGGCGAGATGGTTCGCTGGCAGGATGCCAAGATCCATATCCTTTCTCACGTCATTCACTACGGATCATCGGTCTTTGAAGGGATGCGCGTCTATAAGACCAAAAGAGGTCCGGCCGCGTTCCGTCTGCGTGATCATACCAGGCGGCTGTTCAATTCCGCGAAGATCTACCGCATGAATATCCCGTACAGTATGGATCAGGTGGATGACGCCATCATGACGCTTGTCGGCATCAACCGGATGGAAGAATGCTACGTCCGGCCGCTGGTCTATCGCGGGTTTGGGACGTTTGGCGTTGATCCGACGCATTCGCCGACCGAGGTCGCTATCGCTGTCTGGGACTGGGGGAAATATCTTGGGCCGGAAGCGCTCGAAAAGGGAGTTTCGGTCTGTGTCTCGTCGTGGACCCGCCCGGCCCCGAATACGATCCCGATGATGGCGAAATCCGCTGCCAATTATATGAACGGCCAACTGATCAAGATCGAGGCGCTGGCGCATGGGTATGTCGAGGGGATCGCGCTGGACGCGTACGGCCATGTCTCTGAAGGTTCCGGCGAGAATATCTTTGTCGTGCGGAACGGAAAGATCTACACGCCGCCGCTGGAAGCATCGATCCTGCCGGGTATCACCCGCGATTCGATCATGTGTCTCGCCGAAGATCTCGGCTTCGAGGTTATCGAACAGAATATCCCCCGCGAGTTGCTCTATATCGCCGATGAAGTGTTCTTTACCGGTTCAGCGGCTGAAGTGACGCCGATATCCTCGGTTGACCAGATACAAGTGGGAGCCGGCAAGATCGGTCCGATCACCAAAAAACTCCAGCAGACGTTCTTCCAGCTGATTGCCGGCGACTATACCGACAAGTATGGCTGGCTGACAATGGTCCCGAAGTATAACGAGGTGCCGGTTCGATGAAGATCGCCCTTGGCGCCGACCACAAGGGGTATCAATTCAAAGAGAAGGTCAAGGCGTTCCTCAAAAAATTGGGGCACGAGGTGACCGATTTCGGCACCGACAACGAAAACTCGGTCGATTATCCGGATTACGGGCTCAAGGTAGCGCATGAAGTC
>JAMPYH010000046.1 GCA_023700785.1 Candidatus Zixiibacteriota bacterium | reverse complement strand
GCTTATGACAGGCGGACTTGATCTCGATAAGGCTCTCGAGGGGGATAATCCGCTCAAATGAGAAAAAGCGGCTCTGCAGATCGGTCCCCATCTCTTCGGCATAGTCGCGGCCGTTGGCATGCGGGATATCGATCGTCTCCGCCTGGACCCGACCGAAGCGGCGTTCACATTGCCGCAAAGCGTCAGCCAGCGCGTCGCGTGACGAATGCAGGACCGAGATGATCAGGCGCCCCGGCGCCGGTTTCTGTATGCGTGCCATAGATTGACCCAAAACTGACATTTCTCCAGACTAAATCAACAAAAAAGTGACAAGATCGACAATCATTTCTCATCCTCGCGTGACGAATGCGATTTCCCGGACTGTCTGCGACCAGCTCGATACTCCTCTCGGAGTATGGCGTAGAGGATGCAGTCCATCCAGCGCCCCCGCCGAAGTCTGCTCGCGCGCTCCATCCCTTCGTATAGAAACCCTAATCGCAAGAGCAGCCGTTCCGAGGCTATATTTCCCGGGAAAATATGCGCGTAAACACGATTCATACGAAGCGTACCGAACAGATATTTGAGGACAAGTGAAACGGCCTCGAAAGCGATTCCCTGCCGCCAGTATTTTTTGCCGAGCCAGTAGCCGATCTCAGCTTTTCGATTATGTCGATCGATCCCTTCGATCCCGACCACCCCGATGATCCGACCGGATGATCGCTCCTCGATGCCGAAGTGCATTCCGATCCCTTTGCGCGCCTGAACGCGGCAATAGTCCAGGAAGCGGCGCGCGTGATCCGGGCGATACGGATGGGGCACAAAGGTAAATCGGCTGATCTCGCGATCTCTGGCATGCTCGCACAGCGCGTCTAAATCGGAATTTCGCAAGGGTCGAAGTTTGACCTTCTTGCCGGTCAGGGGGACAAAATTTATAGCCATATAAACTCCCTTCAAGACAGCATACAAACCGTGTCGTACAGCGGCAAGTATAAATCACTATTTGACTTGGCTCGGCAGCGTGGCTATATTCGGCCGACTGTGATTGAGACGGAGATTCATCCATGAAGATACCCACTGTCCGGGCCGCTCACGGCCTCACCCTCTCGTGTAAAGGCTGGCATCAGGAAGCCGCCCTGAGGATGCTCAACAACAACCTCGACCCCGAAGTAGCCGAAAAACCGCAGGATCTTATCATTTACGGCGGCTCCGGCAAAGCGGCCAGGAATTGGGATGCTTACCACGCCATAGTCAAGTCGCTCAAATCACTCGAGAATGACGAAACGCTGCTGGTACAATCAGGGAAGCCGGTTGGCATCTTCCGCACGCACGAGTACGCGCCACGAGTGCTCATCGCCAATTCTCATCTGGTCCCCCGGTGGGCGACCTGGGAGAAGTTTCGCGCGTTGGAAAAACTGGGCCTGATCATGTACGGCCAGATGACCGCCGGGAGCTGGATATACATCGGCACACAGGGGATCCTTCAGGGGACCTACGAAACCTTTGCCGCTGTCGCTGACAAGCATTTTGGCGGCGATCTGACCGGCAAATGGATCCTTACCGGCGGCATGGGAGGGATGGGCGGCGCTCAGCCTTTGGCGGGCGTATTTAATAACGCCGTGACCCTCGTGGTCGAAGCAGACGAAGCGCGTATTAACCGGCGACTGAAGATAGGCTACTGCGATCTGAAAGTAAAAGACCTCGACAAAGCGCTCAAACTGGTCAAAGAGTCCACGCGCGCCGGCAACGCCATCTCTTTAGGACTGGTGGGGAATTGCGCTGAGATATTCCCGGAGATCTATCGCCGCGGCATTCTGCCCGACATTGTCACTGACCAGACCTCCGCTCATGACGAACTGAATGGCTACATCCCTGAGGGGCTTACCATTACTGAAGCCGCGCGTCTGCGCGAGAAGGATCCAAAAGGATATATCGCTAAAGCGTACGAATCGATGGTCAAGCATTGTGACGCGATGGTGAAGTTCCAGAAGGCCGGATCAATAGTCTTCGACTACGGCAACAACCTTCGCGGCCAGGCCGAGATCGGCGGTCTCAAGACGGCATTCGCCTTCCCCGGATTTGTGCCGGCGTACATTCGGCCGCTCTTCTGCGAAGGAAAGGGCCCGTTCAGATGGGCCGCTCTCTCCGGCAAGCCGGAAGATATTCATGTCACCGATAGGATCATCCAGACCAAATTTGGCTACAACAAACCGCTGGTGCGTTGGATCAACAAAGCGCACGAATCGGTCCCATTTCAGGGGCTGCCATCGCGTGTCTGTTGGCTTGGCTACGGCGAGCGGGCTGAGTTCGGGGATATCATCAATACCTATATCAAGCAGGGGAAGATATCCGCGCCGATGGTTATCGGGCGGGATCATCTCGACTGCGGCTCGGTGGCATCGCCCAACCGCGAGACCGAAGGCATGGCCGACGGTTCTGACGCCATCGCCGACTGGCCGCTTCTCAATGGTCTGCTCAACACCGCGTCCGGCGCAAGCTGGGTCTCGATCCATCATGGCGGCGGGGTCGGGATCGGCAATTCGATCCATGCCGGTATGGTGGTCGTGGCCGATGGTTCCAAAGAGATGAAGCTCCGCCTCAACCGTGTCCTGACCAATGACCCCGGCACCGGTGTGATGCGTCACGCGGACGCGGGCTACCGCGACGCGGTCGTTCACGCCAAAAAACACAAGATCAAGATCCCAATGTTGAAATAGATGCTCAGCGACAACCCGGTCACTCTCATTATCAACAATATCGGCCAACTGCTGACCATGGACGGTCCGGTCCCACGCGTTTCTGCCTCCATGCGCGAGCTTGGGATGATCCGAAACGGCGCGCTCGCCATCGCTGATGACACCATTGTTTGGACCGGCGAGCGAAGCAAACTGAAACTCGCGCTCGCGCCCGACTGTATCGAAGTTGATGCCGAGGGGAAGGTGGTCACTCCCGGCCTTATCGACCCGCACACCCATCCGGTCTTCTCGGCTACTCGTGAGGACGAGTTCGAGATGCGGCTGCAGGGAAAAAGCTATATGGAGATCGCTCAGGCGGGCGGCGGTATCCGTCGCTCGGTGCGGGATCTCCGAAGCACGCCGGAAGCAATCCTATACCAGAAAGCGATGCGCCGCCTGGATCGATTTGTCGAGCATGGTGTCACGACCATTGAAGCCAAGTCAGGTTACGGCCTGTCAACCGGGTCCGAGTTAAAACAGCTTGAAGTCATCCGCGACCTGCATCGGGATCATGTTATCGATCTGGTCCCGACTTTTATGGGAGCGCATGAGTTCCCCGACGAGTACCGTGACAAGCGCGAAAAATATGTCGAACTGATCATCAACGAGATGCTCCCCGCGGTGGCGCAATCCGGCCTCGCGGCATTCTCGGACATCTTCTGCGAGAAAGGGGTCTTCGACCTCGATCAGTCATATCGCATACAGGATGCCGCCCGGGGCTACGGGATGAAACTAAAGTTTCACGCTGACGAACTGGTCTCATTCGGCGGCGCGGAGCTGGCGGCCTCCATGTCCGCGGTCTCGGCCGATCACCTTGTGTACATCTCAGATGCCGGCATCAAAGCGATGGCGGGATCCAGGACGGTGGCGGTACTCCTGCCCGGAACGAGTTATTCACTCGGGCATGGGGACTTCGCTCCAGCCCGGAAGATGATCGACAACGGCGTGGTGGTCGCGCTTTCGACTGATTGCAACCCCGGCTCCAACTACTCCGAGTCGCTCCCGATGATGATATCGTTTGCCGCGACCCAACTGCGGATGACCGCCGCCGAAGCGTTTTGCGCGGTGACAGTCAACGCCGCATGCGCGATCGACCTGGGAGGACAGGTCGGCATGCTGATCCCCGGTCTGCCGGCGGATCTGGTGATCTGGGAGATGGACGACTACCGTGAATTACCCTATCATTATGGTGTCAACCTCGTATCGGCTGTCATCAAGCGGGGACAGGTGGTGCTTCAGCGATGATGGAACGGCAACCGACCTCAGGGGTTCAAAGATATATGCGATCGATCGCGGCATTCCTTTCCCTTGTCACCCTGCTCGCGGGGTGTGGAGTCTATACGCTCAATCCGGCCGGGAAAGCGAGCATTAAGACCATCTCGGTCGAACCGTTTGAGAACAAGACCAATGAGTTTGGCTTCACCGACCGCCTGGCCGAGATCGTGATCGATGCTTTCATTAAGGAAGGGACCCTGAGAGTGGTGCCGTCGGGAAAAGCCGATGCCGCGCTGGTGGCGGTGTTAAATCGCTACGAAAAGCTCCCCTTCAAATTTGACCAGACCGACCAGGTTGAGGAGTATAAGGTTTTGCTCGACCTCCAGGTTACCTTGAAGAATCCAAAGGACGATTCGGATATCTGGACCGAGCATATGACCCAGGAGGGGGTGTATAACGCCAATTCCGAGACCGAACAGGATGGGCAGCAACGAGCCGGAGCTCGGCTGGTTGACGCTATCCTCAACCGTACCACCAAATCATGGTAAATGCCGCAGGCAAAAAGGGTTGACATCGCCCCACGCTGCCGATATTATCCAGACCAGGAACTCCAAATGAAAAGAACTATCCCAACCACGCTTTGCCTCTTTATTGCCGTCCTGCTTGCGCCGACCGCCGATCTATACGCGATCAATTCCAACGCGGGGACATCGGCGTTTCCGTTCCTGAAGATCAATCCCGGCGCGCGCGCCGTGGCGATGGGAGGAGCGTTCACCGGTCTCGCGGACGATGAAATGGCCGTCTATTACAACCCCGCCGGCCTGGTGCAGCTTGAGGGGAAGCGATTCATGGTGGAGTATCACAGCTATATCGCGGATATCAACAACGGCATGATCGGCGTGGTGCTGCCGATGTCGCTCGACCGGACGATCGCGTTTCATATCAATTATCTGAATTACGGCGATTTTATCGAGACCGATGAAGCGGGGAATGTGCTCGGCGAGTTTAGCGGCTCGGATATGACTTTCGGCGTCTCTTACTCGATGCGGATCAAGCCGACCATACTTATCGGCGCGACCGGCAAGTTCATCTACGAGAATCTTCAAGATTACTCCGCGACGGGCGGCGCGATCGACCTTGGCGCGAAATGGGTCTCCGACCGAAATCGCTACCATGCCGGTATCGCCATCCAGAATCTTGGCGCGCAGTTCTCCAGCCTCGGCGAAGAGAAAGATAATCTTCCGCTGACCATTCGAGCCGGCGGCGCTATTCGGCCGCGTGGACTTGATCTGATCGCCAGCCTCGATGTTGCCCTGCCGACCGACAACGATCCGTTTGTGGCGGTCGGCCTGGAGTATTTCAAGCTCGATCCGGTCTATCTGAGGCTCGGGTGGAACTCGTTCGGCACCAACTATCGGAGCGAAGGCTCTGACGATAAGTGGGCCGGACTTTCGGTCGGCTTTGGATTTGACCTGTGGCATACACAATTGTCCTATGCCTTCTCACCAGCCGCCGATCTCGGCGACATGCACCGCATCACCTGGCAGGGGAGTTTCAAATGAAAAGATCACGGATGATGTTAACTTTGGCGCTGGTCGCGATCCTTGTGGCCGGTCTGATGGTCGGCTGTCAGGATTCGGGACCGGATGATCCGCGTGAGACGGTTATCGCGCTGTTTGGCGCGATGGAGAAAAACGATCAGGCGACCGTCGCTCGACTTCTGGACCTTCCGGCGTTAATGCGCAACACCGCCGAAGATTACGCGGTCACTACCGACCAGCCGCGCGTCTTTCATTCGCCGCAGGAGATATTAGATGATCTGACCGGCGACGGCTTGACCAAGCAGCGCTGGTTCTCGCTCCAGAGGATAATCAATAACGCCTTTGTGGAAGGAGACGCCGCCACGGTTGAGGTGACCTTTGTGGATAAAGAACATTCCAAAGGATACCGAACCAATTTCGGCGTGCATAAACTCAATGGGAAGTGGCGCATTTTCAGCTTCAAGACCTTCGCGGAACAGCCGCAGTCGGAGAATTAAACAGGCTCTCCTGTTGTTGCTTTTTCCGCTGCTGCTTTCCTGCAAGGAAGCGGCGGACACCGCCGATGATATGACCTCCGCCGAACCTTCCATCCCCGCTGTCACTGTCGAGCAATTGCGGCAGAAGGTACTCGCCGGTGAGGACATTTTTCTGCTCGATGTCCGCACTGTTCCGGAATATGTGAGCGAGCGACTGGCATTCACCGATGACCTTATCGCGTATGAGCAAGTGCCGGATTCTCTCAGTCAACTGCCTCAGGATAAGTCTGCCCCGATCTACCTATTCTGCCGCTCCGGACGACGTTCCGGAATTGTCACCCAATATTTGCGCGAAAAAGGTTACAGCAACGCGTTTAATGTGGCGGGTGGAATAGTCGCGTGGAAAGCGGCCGGGTACGAAACGATCTCCGGGGAGTGATCTCAGCCAATAAAAAACTTGCCGACAGTGCCAGGCGGGAAAGAGGGGATGTTCCCGTATCTGACGTGGGATGCCGGCAAGCAGAGGAAAACTACGTGATTCGATTTCGGGTGTCAATCTCTTCGGGCAAAATTACGCGGTATCCAGACATCGCTACCATAGAAATCCGGTCCATTTCGACCGGTTTCGGTCGGTCCTGGTATTTTTGTCGTCCGCCTAAGTCGTTACATTACAACGGATAAGTCTGACGGGCCACTCGCCGCCAGTTGCCGCCCTGTCCCTTTTCTTTGGCCGTACCGAGATCCTCCACGACACTGTTAGTAGCTGTCCACACGGTGATATCTCAAGGTTGATTTTCTTTTTGATGCATAGTCCGTACGAGTCGTCTGATATCTGCGGCGAGCCACATTTCGCTTGTGCCGCTCTGGGCTGGCCAGTATATTGGCCGCTTAGAAATCTGTCTACATAAGGTTGGGAGATAGAGTTATGCGAATGTTTGCCGGGTTTATGGCGGTTATGTTGGTTGCCGCCATTTACATTGGTTGCCGAGACGATGTTATCGTCGAACCCCCGCCGCCGCTGGAGGGGACCTATGAAGGTGTCTATCGCTATGAGAGGACCGGCCAGCCGGTCAAAGAGCAGTTTATTAAGTGGGTCTTTACGCCTAATACGCAGCTCATGGATCTTGACACCGCTAAACAGCCTGAATCCGAACGCATCTTCTGTGATATTGAAGGTCGCTATGTGGTTGATGCCGGTATTGACCTCTATATCCCTATTGTTGCGGGTCGCGATTCCTCCTATTTCCAGAATCGCACTCAGAAAGAGTGTAATCCGAGCCTTGGACCATTCGGCCAATTCCAGTTGGATCAGTCGACTAAAAATCGTGTGGTGATGGTTCGCAATAATGTCGCTGACTCAGCGTTCCAGCGGATCATTATCGATAAGATCTCGGACGAGTACTAAACTCAAGCATATCACTGAACTTCCAAGCCCCGGCTCGCCGGGGCTTTTTTTATTTCCCGCCATCACATTTTGACTGACAGCATCTGTCAGTCCCCCTTCCGACCTTGCTAACGGAGGCGGGACAGGTCCGACGGGGGAAGCGGATCTGTCCTGCCGGATTTCCAAAGCATTCGGAGGAAAACAGTATGCTTTCCAAAGTTGTCTCCTCGGCGACCCTCGGGGTCGAAGCGTATCGGGTTGAGGTAGAGGCGGATATCCAGCAGCAGATGCCGGCATTTGTGACTGTCGGCCTTCCCGATGGCGCGGTTCGCGAGTCCAAAGAGCGCGTCACCGCCGCGATCAAAAACTCAGATTTCATCTTCCCCTCGAAGCGGGTGACTATCAACCTCGCGCCGGCGGATGTCAAAAAAGAAGGTTCAGCGTTCGACTTGCCTATTGCGGTGGGTATTCTGGCGGCGACTGGGCAGATCATCCGCGAGCGCGCCGATGAGTTTGTGCTGCTGGGGGAGCTGTCACTCGACGGATCGCTGAAACCGGTTCCCGGAGTGCTTCCGATGACCATGAGTTTCGCACCTGGGAATGGCATCAAGGGGATACTGGTCCCAAAAGAGAACGCGCGGGAGGCCGCCATGGCCGGGACGATACCAGTCTATCCGATCCGTACCCTCAAGGACGCGGTTCACTTTTTGGAAGATGAATCTACTATCCGCCGTTTCGAGGTTGATATCGCGACTGTATTTAATGACGCCCGCCGCTATACAGTCGATTTCTCCGATGTGAAGGGCCAGGAATCGGCCAAGCGGGCGCTCGAGGTCGCCGCCGCCGGCGGCCACAACATCATCATGATCGGCCCGCCCGGTTCCGGGAAAACGATGCTTGCTCGACGGATGCCGACCATCCTTCCGGACATGACCATCGCTGAAGCACTCGAGACCACCAAGATACACTCGGTGGCAGGGAGGCTTCCGGCGAACGCCGCCCTGGTCGCGACACGGCCGTTCCGCGCGCCGCATCATACTATCTCGTACGCCGGTCTGGTCGGCGGAGGCGCGATCCCAAAACCGGGCGAAGTTTCCCTGGCGCACCATGGCGTGCTTTTTCTCGACGAGATGCCTGAGTTCAAAAAGGATATACTCGAGATGCTTCGTCAGCCGATGGAAGATAAGGCAGTGACGATCTCGCGGGCATCATCGACACTCACCTATCCGGCCGGGTTTATGCTGATAGCGGCGATGAACCCCTGTCCGTGCGGCTATTTTGGCGACCCGGCCCATGAATGTCAATGTTCGGCGGGGGATATCCAGCGGTATATGTCGAAAGTCTCCGGCCCGCTTTTGGATCGAATCGATATCCACATCACTGTTCCATCGGTGAAGTTCAAAGAGCTCTCGTCGGAAACGCGCGGGGAGAGCTCGGAGATCATCCGGAAGCGGGTCAACATGGCGCGGCAGATGCAGATCGAACGCTTTAAGGATGAGAAGAACATCTACTGCAACGCGCACATGGAGCCCTGCGATATTCGCCGCGTCTGCAAGATCGACGACAAGTCGCAGTCGTTGCTCGCGCTCGCGATCACCAAGCAGGGGCTTTCCGCGCGCGCTTATGACCGGATCCTGAAAGTCGCCCGGACGATCGCCGATCTTGCCGGCTCGGCGGATATCGAGATGGGGCATATCGCCGAAGCGATCCACTACCGGACATTGGACAGGAGTTTGTGGTTGTAGGAAGGCGAACTGAGATCACGACGCTCGGCCTTGTTAAATTGATGAAGTCGAGCCCGTGATGACAACATTGACAATTGACCAGGGGAGAGGCCTTTTAGGTTGAAATTGAGATCACGACGCTCGGCCTTGTCAAACGGTTGAAGCCGAGCCCGTGATGACCGTTATTCTCATACTTCGAAATTCGGGTTCCGAGTGAAGTGGAGGGGCAATAGATGATATTGTGGAGAACGGTGGTAAACTCTAGTCTGCTACATTTGAGTGCACGAGAATGTCATCGCGAGCCTCGCTTTGTCCAATTTGAAAAGGCGAGGCGTCGCGATCTCAGATTCAGCTTAGGGCCGCTATGACTAGGCCGGCATTTGTCTATTTCATGACGAATAAGGCAAATCGAGTCCTGTACACGGGGGTAACTACTGATCTATACCGTCGCGTTTGGGAGCATCAACATCACTCACTCCCAGGGTTTACCTCCCGTTGCAATTGTACAAAGCTCGTGCTTATCGAGGGGTTTGGCGACCTCATGCCCGCGATCGAGAGGGAGAAACAGATCAAGAACTATAATCGGGCGCACAAAGTACGATTGATTGAGGCAAAGAACCCGACCTGGCGCGACCTTTCAGAGGAGTTCTAAACTGAGATCACGGCGCTCGGCCTTGTCAAACGGTTAAGGCCGAGCTCGTGATGACCGTTATAGGTTACCTACCTATGATACATACTCTCCGTCTCGTGCGCCTACGGGCAGTTGGGTAGCGCGGGGCGCGGAGTGACGGTCAGATACGAGATCAACAACGACAGATCGGAAATGTCCACATACGGCGGCACACCGACCGCGTTCGCGTTGACATTCGCTTCTTCCGGACACGGCAGCGTCGGTCGCGGTGACACGGTCAGATACGAGATCAACAACGACAGATCCGAGATATCTATCTGCTCGCCGACGTCATCATTCACATTACCGGTGGTGCCGACACAACAGCCTGGCGGCGGCGGAACATCCAGCTCCAACACATACAGCCCGGACTGCATATCCGACGCGACCAGTTTCCCGGACGCGAAGAACGGATAAACGGTCCAGCATCCGAGATAACCATAGGCCGCCGGCTGATAGGTGTCGTAATATGCGACTTCGTACGGGCTGGCAGGATTTGCCACCGACCAGACGCGGACGCCTTCTGTATAGTACGCCTGGTAGAGCAGGGTATCTTTTCGATAACAGTTATGCGCCACCGCGGCAGGATCAACGATGATCTGCGCGATCTCCTGGATGTTGTTCAGGTCGTTGAGGTCGAATATCCGCGTCCAGTTCCCTGAGACGCCGATCTCATCGGAGATATAGATATATTTCCCGTCCGCGCTGAGATCCATGTTGTGCGCGCCTGACCCGGAGTAATTAAATCGCTTCACCAGGAAAGGCGCCGCCTTGTTGGTGACATCGATGATGTCGATCCCGTCGCCATAGATACCGGCGGCATAGATGGTGTCATTGCGAATCGCGATATCATGATAATAGAACGGCTGGAAGCCGGGGAGGATCTCCACGGGCGAGGCCGGGTTTGAGATATCGAATATCTCCAGCCCGCCGGTGCCATGATTCCCGACAACATACGCGTAATTGCCATCAACCAGTACATTGTGTGACCCGGCCACTCTTCCGGTAGAGCTATCCGGAGTCATCGTGCCAACCTGGATCGGATTGGTTACATCGGAAATATCGAAGATCTGGAGTTTTTCATTCTCCTTCACGATCACGGCGTAATGGCCGTACACTTTAACTTCCTTGGCGTCTTTGGCCGGCGTGATCGACGGCATAAAGCCTACTTCGGTAGGCGGCAAGGTATTGATGTCGATAATGCTGACACCTTCATTCCGCGCGCAGAGCAGGGCATATTCATTCCCCAGCGAATCAGTGTAGCCCCAGATGCCGCCGTAGGTCGAGCGTTCGTTCCAGTGTCCCGCCAACAGCATATTGGACGCCATGTTCGCGGTGGTGAAAGATCGCTCGGCGCTCTGCGCCACTGTGGCTGACGAACCATCGACTGCCTGAACACGATAGAAATTGGTCGTACCATTAGACAAGCCAGTGTGCGTGTAGGTTCGCTCGGTTCCAGGGACAGAGTCAAGCACTGTCGAGGCAGACGCCGGCCCCGAGAGGATCCGGAACCAGGCAGGGTTGGCGCCAAAGTACGCCCAGCTGAGATTCATTTGAGTTGCTTCGGGGATCCCATGCAGATTTTTGACATAGTAGGCGTCGATATTGATCTGCGCGGGGAGTGTCTGGAGCAGGGTCTTGCCAACTTCGAGTTGGGGCCACCAGGCATAGATGATCGGCATGGTTGACGCGCCCGAGAAGATATTAAAGCCATTATAGGTCGAGCCGTCGCCGTCGTAGTCCGTGGTCATGATAAAGACATATTCTCGCTTCGCGGTCGAGGATGTGGTGGGGTCCCAGGTGAGGTTCGCGGCTCCAAGCGTGTTGTCTTCAACAAAGCAGATGTTCAACCGGCGGGGAGTGCCGGGATCGGTCATATCATACGCGGCCCCTGGAAAGGTTCCCACGCCTGACGACGCGTATCCGAGATCACGGCGGAAAGTGCGGCACTGGGAGGTCGTCGTGTTGCTGAACTCCAGCACCACAGGGAAATAGCTGTTGTCCGCGACATTGCTCCCGAAGAAGTTTTTCCCTTTTCCGATGGAATTGAAAAACGTCTCACCGCCCCAATTGATACCGCGCATCCAGCGATCAGCCCCTTGCCAGACCGCGCTGATATCCGGTTCGGTCTGCGTCTGCGGTTCCGCGGCCGAGACCACGGCTAAGGCCGGTTCCAGACTCTGCATTTCGGACTGATTGAGTCCGTTTTCGACTACTGACCAGGCACCGACAGTCGGCGCTCCGGCCAGGCATAGGCTCATCACTATCGCCGCACTCGATGCGGCGGTACGTAGATAGGACATTGCAACTCCTTGGTTTGCGAAATGCGCTGGTACCGGCCCAATATACTATCGTGTACTAATCTGGTCAATGATAATCACTCGTGGATGGATTGACTTAAGTCATGGCATGCTCGGGGGATACTGTCGATCATGGGTACAGAACTGCTATAAAGCAAAAAATACAACCGGCGAAAACGCCAAACCCTCCGGTCACTACCGGGCATCACTCTGGAGGTGACATGACTCGATCGATTACCACCCTAACGGCGGCAATTCTGCTGTCGCTGATCTCCTTCCCAACTTACTCGAGCGCGCACTGTGACACCATGGACGGTCCCACCGTCGCAGACGGCAAAATGGCCCTTACATCGGGAGATATCACTCCGGCGCTCAAATGGATCATGCCTGACGTCGAGGCCGAATTAAACGCCGTATTTAATCATGTGCTCGAAGTCCGAAGCAAATCGGAATCAAGTCGCGAGCTTGAGAACCGGTACTTTCTTGAGACGCTCGTCAGATTGCATCGTGCGGGCGAAGGGGCGCCGTACACCGGAGTCAAGCCAGCCGGCACCGAGCTGGAACCGGCCGTCAAGCTGGCAGACGAGTCGCTTGAATCCAGATCGGTTGACGCGTTGAT
>JAMPYH010000316.1 GCA_023700785.1 Candidatus Zixiibacteriota bacterium | reverse complement strand
TTATCTGCTCGCCAACAAGTACGGAGATCTTTTTGCCGGTCGCCAGAGATTTGGCGAGGGACCTCAAGTCGGCGGAGGTTACTCCGCAGATCGCGGCACACTCGCCAAGCGTTGACGGCGCTATCTTGCTGGCCAGTGCGGCAGCATCCGGAGCGATCGCGACTTTTTCCTCAATAGCCGCTAAACAAAGCCCATTAACAAAGACTTCTTCAGTCCCCGGCTGGTAGATCAGTTCCAAGTTGGCGACATCGGCAGATTTGACGCCAAAGAAGTTCGCCGTGTAGATCTTCGACCCAAGGAAATTGGAGGCCTTGCGAACTCTCAGATACTCATTCGGATGCTCTTTGACCAGATCTGAGCCAAGTACAAAGATCACATCTGACGTATCGATCTCAGCGATCGAGACCGGCCGGGTAGCAAGCACGGCATACGCGGCATATTTCGGTACGCCGAGATTCTTGTAATCAATGCGGAAATCTATGTTGTTCGAGCCGACCACAGTTCGCATGAACTTGGAGAAACTGTACTGGCTCGCGCAATCGAGCTGAGGTCCGATCAGGCCGCCGATACAGACATTCCCTTTGCTGTCGCTGATCTCCTTCATCCGCTTCGCGACAACGGCAAGGGCCTCATCCCACGTTGCGGGAACTTGCTTTCCGTCTTTCTTTACAAGAGGCGTCTGCAACCGGTCCGGCGACTGCGCGATCTGGTAACCGTATCGGGTGACGTCTGGCAGCCAACCATCATCGATGGAATCGTTCCGACGCGACGTGGTCCGGTAGATCTTATCCTTGTGCGGGTCGCGGTATAGCAGCGTGTTGGTACCTGACGAATCAAAAGGATCGATCGACGGTACTTGTCGGGTTAGCCAAACGCGGATCTTATAGCGCCAATCCGTATTGGTCAACGCACCGACCGGGCAGATCTCAACCAGGTTGCCGGAGAATGGATTGTCCACTTGCTCGCCAGGGGCGGCGTGGATCTCGGTGTGATTGCCGCGTTCATACGCGCCAAGATCGTATTCACCAAACGCTTCCTTGTTCGACCGGACGCATTTGTAGCAGAGAATACAGCGATTCCGATTGAGAATTATCTCCGGCCCGATCCGGACATCATCAAATGTCGATACAACTCCATCCGTGATATGGCGGCGCTTCACGAAATCAAAGCGGCTGTCATCGAAGCCGTGGGCGAATGTCAGATTCTGGAGATCGCATTCCCCGCCCTTATCACAGGTCGGGCAGTCCAGCGGATGATTGATCAAAAGAAACTCGATGACCGCCTTGCGTCCTTGTTTCACTTGATTAGAGTCAGTGTGGACGATCATCCCATCGGTGCACTCGGTGGCGCAGGAAACCTGGAGTTTCGGGAACTTCTCTATCTCGACATAGCACATGCGGCAGGCGCCAACCGGTTTCAGTTTGGGGTGCCAGCAAAAAGTCGGGATATGGATGCCAATGCCCAGCGACGCTTCCAGAACGGTGGTTCCTTTCGGAACGGTCACTTGCCGGCCATCAATGGTCAGCGTGACCGTTTTTACCGGTTGAGCGACTGCAGCGTCAGTTTTCGTCTGTTCGGCCATCTATCCTAACTCACTTAAACTCGAAATGGGTTTTTACGAGGCACTGCTTATGCTCGATATGGTGCTGCCACTCGTCGCGCCAGTGCTTGACCGCCGACTGGATTGGCATCACCGCGGCGTCACCCAACGGGCAGATCGTCCGTCCGAGAATATTCGCGCAGATCTCCTCGATCTTCTCAATGTCGCCCGGTTTTCCTTCACCCTGCTCGATATTGCGAATGATCTGCTCCAGCCAACCCGTGCCGTCACGACAGGGGGTACATTTCCCGCATGATTCGTGTCGGAAAAACTGGATCAGCTTGAGGATCACCCAAACGATACAGGTATCCTCGCGAAACACGATCACCGCGCCGGAACCAAGCATCGACCCGACAGACTGGAGAGATTCAAAGTCAAGGTTGACATCGATCATCTCGGGGGTCAAAAGCGGCGTGGATGCTCCCCCGGGAATAACGCCCTTTAGTTTTTTGTCGCCGAGGATGCCAGCGCCGTAGGCTGGATCATAGATCAGCTTTTTGAGGTTAAAGCCAAGTTCGACTTCGTAATTGCCGGGCCGCTTAACATGACCCGAGAGGCTGAAGATCTTCGAGCCAGGTGATTTCTCCGTCCCCATCGACTTAAACCACGCTGCGCCATTTTTGATGATGTGCGGCACGGCGCTTAGTGTCTCAACATTGTTCACGATGGTCGGAGAGGCGTACAAACCTTCCACGGCGGGGAACGGAGGGCGAATACGAGACAGGCCCTTCTCGCCTTCGAGAGAGTTAAGTAGGGCGGTTTCCTCGCCGCAGATATAGGCCCCGCCGCCGGTATGGATGATCATATCAAGATCATAGCCGGAGCCATAGACGTTTTTGCCCAGGTGTCCCTTGGCGTAAGCTTCTTTCATCGCGGCTTCAACGGTCCGGATCGACTCATTGAACTCGCCGCGAATATACACGAACATCAGGTGACTGCCGATGGCGAAAGATGCTATCGCCATCCCCTCGATCATGGCGTGCGGGTCACGCTCCATGATGACGCGATCCTTGCAGGTCCCCGGTTC
>JAMPYH010000045.1 GCA_023700785.1 Candidatus Zixiibacteriota bacterium | reverse complement strand
TCGCGTTGCAGCGTGCTGACTCGCTTGAAGCCGCAGTTAATCAAACAACCTCGAGCTATCAAGATTCGCTAAACGTACTTCGCTCGGAGTCAGCGACAGCGTCGGATTCATTGGGTCTGGTCATCGCGCAGAAGGATATGGAGATCACTCGGCTAAAGGAGCGAGCTAAAGCCGCTAAGACCCAGAAGTCGGCCGCCAAGTCGACCGCTCCGTCGACATCTACACAGCATGCGCAAGTACTCGATTACTACAAGCGACGTCTCGCGGGACTGCCCAAGGACCTTTCCGAATACGAGCGGAAAGTTGCTTTGGCCGAAGTACGGGACGAAACCGTCAAGAAGTTTGCAATCACCATCGCGGAATTGGACAAGATCAGCAAGACGACCGTTTCGAAAGACTAGGGGATCCGTATGCGGACGCACCCTCGCAAGGAGTTTGAATTCGCCGAAGTTCTGGTGGATCGGCTATTCCTTGAGTCGTTTACCAACGAGCAGTCCGCATACCATAAGTCTGACGCCGAGTCAGTCAAGAGCTCGCACTTCGATGAGTTCCGCGGGCGCCTCAAGTGGCACATCAGCCACTCACTCTCACCCCGTCAGCAGGAAGTACTCAAGGCATACCTCAAAGGGCAGAAAGAGCGGGAGATCGCACGTGACCTAGGGATCACACAGCAAGTTGTGAACATCTATAAGCACCGGGCTATCAAACGGTTACATAAATTGATGGCTTCGTAGGTGTATGTCAAAATCCTCTTTATTAGAGGACATATTTGGTACTTTTTCGGTACACCGCCAAGAAGTTCTCTGCACTGACCTAAACATCGTGATCAAAAGGAGGTGGTTAGTTTCAGTAGACGGCATCCCTATTTTCGCCACTATCTACTGCATTGTTTAGGGTAACTACTTCACGGTAGAGGGGAACAACAAATAGGGAGTTGCACATGCCAAAGAGAAAAGAGGCAGAAGCGTTCGCAGCGGTCGGTTCTAAAGATTGCTGGCATTCCTACAGCCTGCAGGTACTTGCTCCAGGCAAATTCGCGCAGGTAGTGGGAGACATTCTCAAAGGAAAGTATTCGTTGGTCAGCTCCAGGGCGGATGATAGAGCTACCGCCTGATCGGTTGACCACAAGAGTTGATGTTCGCCAAGGCCGGCAGTAGCGCGGCCGACTTCTGGAGATGTGTCCAAAGTTTGTGGGCCGGAGTCTGTTCCGGCCCTTTTTGCTGATTTTCGCCCGTTCTGTTTTCACTTGACCCTGACCGCCATCAAGCCTTCATTGGCGACCGTGAGCGGCACTCTGGTCTGGTACTCAGTCATCCTCTTTGTCGCGGCTTTTCTGGCCGGTATTTTGACCCTCGCGCGGAAGTGGTCCGACGAGTGGCTCCACTCGTTTATCTCGTTTGGGGCGGGGATATTCCTCGGCGCGGTATTCTTTGAGCTTCTGCCGGAGGCGATGGAGGTTGATCACCGTGAGATTGTCGGAATAGCCATTCTGGCCGGCTATCTGCTCATCTTCTTTGTCGAGAAGTTCTTGTTCAGCCGGGGGGAAACAAGCTACGATCACAGTCATCGAGTTATTTCCATTGCCGCTTTTTTTGGATTGTCGGTCCACTCCCTGATCGATGGACTTGGGTTGAGCATTATGTCGAAAGACCCGGTCTTGGGGCGGGCAGTCTTTTATTCGATTCTGGCGCATCATCTGCCGGCGGCATTCTCGGTCGGTTCGCTCCTGTCATTGGGGAGAATGAATCGCACTACGGTGATCACGTTGTTGGCTCTGTTCGCGGCCATGCCGCCCGCCGGAGCGCTGCTTTTCGCGCCGCTGGTCGCCAACAGCTCCGAGCAGATGTACTCCCTGATAGTAGGGACGATGACAGGGACATTTCTCTATGTCGCGACCGGTGATCTGCTGCCGGAAGTATTCCATTCCAAACGTAATCGATGGCAGAATCTTGGGCTGTTGATCGTCGGGATACTGGTGATGGCGCTTATCGGGTTCGCCTTTGAACACGCACACTAACAGGATTCTCGAACCATCGTGCCGGGCGCGAGTATAACTGGGACTAGCAAGGGGTAACAGGATTGAGATCAACTGTATCGCAGGTCTTCGGATTGCTTTTAGCGTCGGCCGTGCTGAGTTTCGCCGTGAACGCGCTTTCCCCAAACGGGATCGATGTGATCGGCAAGTATCGGGAACTTTCAGGTTCCGAAGGACCGATAGTTCCGCCGACCGCGGAGCCGGACGACCCGCCGTTTATCGACATTAATGTCGCCCAGATGGAACATGCCGCCGGCCAGGCGCTTTTCGTGGATGCCCGGAATCTCGAGGATTTCGAATGCGGCACGATCCCCGGCTCGGTCAATCTCCCGTTCGAGTACCTGCCTGAAGGCGACCTCGCGCCCTATTTTGATTCGGTGTTGGCAGCTCCCAAGGACAGGATGCTCATCGTCTTCTGTTCCGGCGAAGAGTGCGATCTCTCACTGCATCTCGCGAGAAATCTGAAACTGCAAGGTTATACTGATCTCGCGATCTTTTTTGGCGGCGCCAGGGAGTGGGAGAAGTTTGGTCTTGACGTCGAGCGGAGGAAGCAATGCGGTTGATCAACAATGAGTATCTGACCATGCTGTCCCGATTGCTCATTGGCGGCATGCTGATCTACGCCTCGTTTTATAAGATAATCGAGCCGGCCTCGTTCGCGAAATCGATCTGGTACTACCACCTGGTGCCGGGCTACCTGATAAACCTCATGGCGCTGATCCTGCCCTGGCTTGAACTGTTGTGCGGTGTGGGATTGATCCTGGGGATACTCTATGACGGCTCCCGGCTCTGGTCGGCGCTGATGATGGTGGTATTCATCATCGCGCTGGCGTCCACGATTTACAGAGGGATCGATATCGATTGCGGGTGCTTCAAAGCGTCGCAGGGGGCAACCAAGTCTGCCTGGAGCGCTTTGATCTTTGACCTTGTCGCGATGCTGTTCATTATGCAATTGATGCTCAGCAAGTCGCGGCGATGGCTGCTCTGTCCGAAGTGATCACGGCAGAACATGTGGCGTGATCAGGATGATCAGGTCGGTCGTGGATTTCTCCTGCGACCTGTGCGTAAAGAGCGCTTTTCCCAAAAATGGGATATGCCCGAGTAACGGGAAGCGTTGTGATCGCGTGATCTCATCTTCTTTGAGCAGGCCGCCCAGAGCGGCGGTTTCGCCGTCTTTAACCGTGATGCGTGTCTTGATCGATCGGGTAGTGGTGATCGGTTTCTGATTGCCGCTTGGGCCGCTGTAGCCGATAATGTCTTCGACCGTCGGTTCGACATCGAGCGTGATATTTCCATCGCCGTTGATGCGCGGCGTGACCTTTAATGATATCCCTACCTCAAAATCCTGGAAAGTAACTATATCCTGCGTGGCCGCCGCTTCGGTGAAGCGATTAATGGTCTGTATCGGGATGACGGTCGCGATCTTTATCTCCGCTTCATGGTTCTCTACCGTGACCAGTTTCGGGTCCGAGAGCAGTTTGCTGTTGCCGTTTTGATCCAGGAGATCCAGTACGGCTGACAGCTGATCGACTGACAGCTTACCCCAGACCCAGCGGCCGTTCTCGATCTCCATCGACGCCGCGGCGGTATTGTTCGAGGTGGTCGTTGAGCCGGAGGAAGTACCGTCGTCCGCGCCGGAGATCTTGCCCGAGACAGCTGACGGCCAGGCGAATCCGAGTTTGGTCTGGCTGTCCAGTTTGGTTTCGACGATGCGAGCTTCGATCTGAACGATCCGCTCGGGAATATCCATTTCGGCCAGCAGCGCGGCCAATTCGGCGACGATCGCCGGATAGTCGGTGATAAGAATTCGATTGGGGCGAAAACTGGATGGACCCGAAGAACCAGAAACTTCGGCTGATTCCTTATCGAGAATGATCACCTGTCCTTTGGCGGATTTGCGGGAGTCCAGCGCCGCCTTGGCTATCGCCGGGTCAAGGTAGCTCAACGTCGCTACCTTAGAGGCCATGTTCTCCGCGGACGCTTTCTCGGCGGAGGTGACGATGATCACGTTATCACGCACGACATAAGCGTAACCGTTCGCGGTCAGGATTGCGTCCAGCGCGGTGCCAAGGTCCACATCCTCCAACTGCAGGGTGATATCGCCGTCGATATCGTCACTCATCACCAGATTCAGTTTGTTCTGGGTCGCGATCATGCTGAGCACTTTGGCGATCGGGACTGATTCGAGGGAGAGGTCGAGTCGCTTGGTGGAATCGAGCGGCCCGGACCTGGGTGACGCGCTGAGGAGGATAGAAAACAGGAGGACTATGTTGAGCGTTTTCATGGTGTCAGCCTTTGTTGACTCGCAGGAGTATCTCGTTGCCATTATGTGAAAGTGTAACTTTCTGCTTTTCGATCTTAACTACGCGTGCCTGGTCGATCAGATCGCCGACCTTGACCATCCTGCCATTGATGAACGCGAATGGAGTGGCGCCGTTGTCGATTATGCCGGTCAATGACCAGCTTACCGCGCGCGTCTCAGTGGACCGTTTTGCCGGCTGCCGTAGCGTTGTTTCCGCGTTATAGCGTGCGGAGGAGGTGGAGAATGGATCACGTCCCCACGGTCGTGCCTCAAGTGATGCTGCAACTTCCGTGCTAATAGTTGGCTGCGCAGTAGAAGTAGCCTCAGAGATCGGAGCCGAAGTGTCCTGCGGCGGCACAGTGCGCTTGCGCGGATGCGTCATGTTCCATCCGCCCCAGAGGAGAGCAACGACCAGGATCCCGTACATGATCTTTTGGCGTTTCGCCACGGTCATGACGCTCCCCCCATCGTCATGCCCAGGAGAGCTTTAAATCCGAGCGAGTAGGTCGCCTGGCCGTCGTTGTTCTCTCTTCCGGAAATCACGCAGCTGCGCACGTCCCTGAAATAGATCGTCTGCTCAAGCTGCTGAACGAAATGTCCAAAATTGATATAATCGCCGCGGAGGACGACTGTAAGATTCAAGAATTGAGGCTCGCCTGCTTCGGGTAAAAGTTGATTGAGCGACAAAAGCTCGGTCACGGGCGGCGTGATCTCAACGACTTTCAAGCCATGGAGCCCGGCCTTGCCTTTCAGGTCATCGAATAGCTTGACCAGATCCTTTTTGGCGTAGAGGCTCGAGTTGCTTGATCTTAGTTTCGCCTGTATCGCCGCGCGAGCCTGGATCATGGTCGGCAATTGGGCCAGTGTCGCCTTATAATCATCCAGCTGAGTCTTGGCGGCCAGTACTTGCGACTGCACTTTTGTCTGTCGCGCTCTGGTGGGCAAATAGAGGAGAACCAGCCAAAGGCCGAGCAGGAGCGCGGTCCCCACGCCGATCATGGTCAGGCGCGATCTCAAAGTGTACTCCGCATGTTGAGACTAAAGTTGAGGATCGACCGGCCGTCGGTTGTACGCTTGCTGTGCCGCAGGACGGTCACGTTCTCGAAAAGAGGCGACTGTTGTAAGTTTTCCACATATTCGGCGAGGACGACCTCCGGAGGAATAGCTGACGAGTTGACCGTGCCATCCATAGTCAGGTTCTGCGATGGTTCGCTTGACTGATAATTCAGATTGCTGAGCGCGACGCCTGCCGGCGTTAGATTGGATAACTCCTTGAGGGCCAACGCCAGGTACGAGGGAGAAGGCTTGACCTTCTCCAAATAGGCGGTACCGACGGTAATCTCCCTTTTCAACAAGTTATAAGTGTCGTAGAGCGATGATTGCTGAAATCCTGCTATCTCGTCATTCAAGCTGGACAGGTGAGCTTCGGTCTGGGCAGTTTTGAGCGCGGCTATTCCCCACAATAGAGCCATCAAGGTGGTGAGGAGAATCACCCCTGTGGTCGCAAGCCGCTCATGCTTACGGGCTTTGGCTTTCTGGGCCATTTCGGCCGGAAGGAGATCGGCGAGTTGAACTGGGCAGACAGACGAGGCGAGTGCCGACAGGCAGACCGACATTTCCTCGAGATTGACGTCGCCTTTCGCGAGGGGGATCCGCAATGATCCTGTCGGGAAACGGCGGAACTCATAGCCAAAGCGATTGTGCAGAAGTTCCAAAAGGTCGTTTGAATAGGCGAGATCGCCGTGGATGTATATCCGCGTCGTAAATTGCCCGGGATACTGGCCGGTATAGAAGTCCAGCGAGTTTTGTATCTCACCGGCCAGTGATTCAGCGAAATACTCAAATACTGTTGGATCGGATCGTCGGGCGAGGAATGACGAACCCACCGAGCAATTGTGAGTGAACTCGAGGTTACTTCCACGGTAGTATGAGATCTCGGTTCGCGTACGCTCGACATTTATCAACGTGTAATGGCGCCCATCCTCAAAATCAGGGAGGAAAGGCAAAAGCTGTCCGATCAGATCATGCGTATGGTAGATCCGGGCGACCTGGCTGCCAAGGTCACCCAACAGCGAGATATGCTCATCAATGACTCGATGAGTAGCCGCATGCAGGGCGATCTTTAGCGTGGATTTGCCGTTGTTCTGTATCCGCGCCACCGGGCGGAAGTCAAAGCGGCAATCGGCCGGCGGAAAAGGGATCTGGCGCTTGGCTTCGAACTTCACCGCCGCGGCCAACGACGAATCTTTCAGCTCCGGCATAGTGAACGCGCGGAACGCTGTCTCCTGGCCAGAGAGGCTGAGAACGATCTCGGCACGACGTCCGTGGTATTCCGCCAGATACTGCTTTATCGCTTCAGATACGAACCGAGTGCGTCCCTTGTCTGGTTCTTCGTGGGCAGGGAAGTAGATTTTTCGCGCGTCCAGCAACCGAACATTCTTGCCAAACTGAACGCTGCCCCCCAGTTGAACGCCTGTCTGGTCAAGGTGGATGCTGATACGTCGCTTGAATCCAAAAACAGTCTTGGGGCGGATCGCCGTCTCGGCATAGGAGGGGAGCGGCGCGGAAGGTGTCGGCGGCTGAGCAGCAGGGTTCGAAGATCTGCGGAAGAGTTTTAGGTCAAGCATGATCGCGCTCCCGCTAGAAAGTCACAATCAGGCTATCGGGCCCGCCGGTTGAGACGATTCGCCGTCCGGCGCGGTCATAGCTGTAGTTTGCTCCCCAGGCGTCTTTGAGATACGAGCTTCCGGCAGAATCGATATATGGGCCGTTCCAGCCAAGGCGGGACAATTTGTCGTAAGGAAGAAGCGAGTCAGGCTTGGCGGCCAGATCCTGTAACCGAGCCGGAGCCCAACCGATGTCCCCTTCGAATCCACGGTCGATGTATTCGCCGCCGGAGATCGCCGCCGGGTTGCCGACGATCGCCCTCTTGAGACTATTCATCTCATCAAGAGTGGCGGTTGCCTTGGAATTCGAGGCAAGATCCGAGAAGCGCGGGACGGCGAACATCGCGACTATGCCCAACACAACGATAATGATGACCAACTCGATCAGCGTAAAGCCACGCCGATCGCGAAGTATTATTCTGGTCGAGTTGTTTACGACCATATATTTACCAGGCATTCTCCCCTGATACATTGGAGTTGGGCCAGATCTCGCCGGTACTTGGCTTGTATGCCCAGCCTCCACGAGTGCCGACGACGACACCTTTGGTGACGCCGGTTACGATCGAATCCGGCGCGTTGGTGTCCGCTTGAAATGGATTCTTTGGGATCGCCTGAGCCATCACGGTGTCAACGGCGGCGAGCTGTGCCAAGGTCGGCCAGGTCGCGGTACCGGTGGTGACCGCTTTATTGGCGTAAAAGATGGTGATACCGGAGCGAAGCGCCCCCAGCGCCGCACGGCCCGAAGCTTCTTTGGCTTCAGCGGTGATATCCTGATAGCGCGGAATGGCCACGGCGGCCAGAATGCCGAGCACTACGATGATGATCACCAACTCGATGAGCGTAAAGCCCTTTTGGTTGGTCAAACGCATGTTGTCTCCTTGTCCACCGGGGGACATCTGTGTAAGTTGCCTATGCTTGATTATCGTCACAATCTGCTCAAAACTTGACCAGCCCTATCCCTTGAAGACCTTGATCAGGTTCCACATCGGCAGGAACATGGCCAGCGCCAAAACCAGGACAAACAGACCCAAGACAACGGTCAGGATCGGCTCGATAATGGAGGTCATCTGCCGTGAACGGTACATCACCTCTTTGGAGTAGTGATTTCCCACCTCCTCGAGTGTACGGTCGAGCGAACCGGACTCAACGCCAATGGAGATCAACTGGAGCGCCATTTCCGGCAGATACTTGAATTTGTCCAGCGACCCGCTGATATCCTGACCTTTGCGAAAGAGGTCCTGCAACAGGATCAGTTCCGCCGAGATAGCGGTGTTTTTGATCGCCGAGATAAGCAGGTCAATGGATTTGATGATCGGGAGCCCGGCGCGGAAGAGAATACGAAACATCAGCGTGAACCGAGCGACATTCGCCTTGATGATCAGATCGCCGAAGACGGGAAGTTGCACGAGGCGCCGGTCGAACCATCGCCTTCCCTGGGGATCGGCGACCAGTTTCCGAAAACCAAAAACGCCCGCGGCGATCAGCCCCAGTATGAGCGACCAGTAGTTAGTCGCAAAGTTCGAGATCCCGATCAGAATACGGGTCGGAAGTGGAAGCTGGGCGGTGAATGAGCTGTAGAAGTCAATGAATCGCGGGATGACATAGATCATCATGACCGCGGCTGCCGCAACCAGAATGGATACGACGACCATAGGATAACGTGTGGCTGACTTCAACTGGCGGGCGATCTCCATTTCACGCTCCAGCATGATCGCCAATTCGTCAAGCGTCTGGTCGAGCTTTCCTGATTCTTCGCCGGCGGCGACTCCAGCGATATAGACACGCGAGAAAAGATCCGGGTAATCCGCCATGATCTCGGACAACTGTCGCCCGGACTCAACGCCTACTTTGAGCTGATAGATGACATAGTTAAATCTGCCGGTCTCTTTCCCGATCTTTATCAGGGTTAACGCCCGCAAAAGCGGTATTCCCGCCCTATAGAGCGTGGCCAACTGATTAGTAAAGGTGATCAGGTCTTCATATTTGTTCCCGCCAAACAGGCCGAACAGCGAATAAGGGCGGCGATCCTGAACCTCGGATATCGAGATCGGAAGCAGATTCTGATGGCTCAGGTACTCCTCGACATGCTCGGCGCTGACCGCGACTATGACGCCTTCATGGGTGGCGCCATCGTCCGAGACCGCCTGGAACTTAAATTGAGCCGGCATGGCTGGCCTCCGACCGCCGCGGACGGTTACCGGTATGGTCAAAGTAATCTTCGATATTCGAAGTCTCTTTGAGCAATTCTTCAAGACAGATAGCGCCTGACGTCAGTTTCTCCAGTCCGGATTCAAAGAGCGGGACGTAGCCGTAGCGTCTCGCTTCGTCACGGATGCGATGGAGCGACGCTCCTGAGAGGATCAGGTCGGCGAGCGGAGGGGTGACCTCCATATACTCATAAATGCCGGTCAGTTTGTGGAAGCCGGTTCCGCGGCATTGGCTGCAGCCGGTACCATGCTTGAATTCGATCGCTTGCGAAAGATCAAGCAGCCCCGACCGCTTGAGGGTGGCGTCCGGAGGGCGGTAAGTCTCAAGGCAATTAGGACAGTTCAAGCGGACCAGGCGCTGGGCAAGGATCCCTTTGATAGCCGCAACCACCAGATAATTCTCTACTCCGATATCGATCAAGCGGGTTATCGCCGAAGGCGCGTCGTTGGTGTGAATGGTCGAAAAAACCAGGTGGCCAGTAAGCGCGGAACGTACCGCCATCTGCGCGGTCTCCCGATCCCGGATCTCGCCGATCATAATGATGTCCGGGTTTTGTCTCAGGATCGACCGCAGTGATGTCGGAAACGAAAGCCCGGCTTTTTCATTGATCTGGATCTGGTTGATGACCGGCATCGAGTACTCGACCGGATCTTCAACTGTGATGATATTCTTCTCGATGGAATTGATCTCCTGGAGCGTGGCATAAAGCGTGGACGTTTTGCCGCTCGAGGTCGGTCCTGAGATCAACACCAAACCCTCAGGTTTGTGGATGATATTAAGCCATGCCTCCTGGAGAGAATCGCGGAAGCCCAATTGGCGGAAAGTGAGGAGCAGATTGCGACGATCCAGGATACGGATCACGATCTTCTCGCCATGGATGGTCGGCAAGGTGGAGACGCGCAAGTCAACCGGGGCGTTTTCAACCAGCATCATGAAGCGGCCATCCTGCGGCAGCCGTTTCTCGGATACATCGAGGTCGGCCGCGACCTTGATGCGCGAGAGGATCTCGTTCTGCATCGATTTTGGCGGCGACGCTTCCTCGCGCATAGTGCCGCTGACGCGGTAGCGAATGCGCAACGAAGTTTCGTCGGGCTCAATATGAATATCGCTGGCGCCTTCGTTGACCGCTTTGGTGATGATCAGGTTGACCAGTTTGACAATGGGGGAGTCGGCTTCGGATCGTTCGGCCGCCAGCGGCGAAATGGTCCTGCGCTCGCTCTCTTCCGACCGACGGCTGCTCATGATCTCGTGTAACGAGTCAGCGACGGAATAGTATTGGTCAATGGCCAGCCTGATCTCGCTGGTCTTGGCGACCGCCCGTTTGATCTCGTAGCCGGTCTGATATTTGATCTCGTCGAGCGCGATGATATTCAACGGGTCGGCCATGGCGAGAGTCATGGTCGTGCCGATAACAAATATGGGTATAACCGTGTAGCGGCGGGCGGTGTCAACCGGGATGAGCTGGATGACCTCGGGCGAGATGACCATCGCGTTCAGCGACACCTGAGGAATACCGAGACGTTCGGAGATGGTATCGATCAGTTGTTCTTCAGTGATCTCGCCGCGCTCCACGAGGATGGCGCCGATCCGTTTTCCGGTAGCGGCCTGCTCGCGAAGAGCTTCATCGAGAACTTGAGGTGATATGTACCCCTTGTCGACTAGCAGATCGCCAATTTTTTTACGTGTCGTGACCATGTTTAGTGCGTAACTTTCGTCTTTATGTATCGGCAGATCGGCGACTTTGTTGAGTCTCAAATTGTTGCCAAATAATCGCTTGTATGACCAGGAATAGCGCTTTCCGCATGACCATATCCCCCTTTCCATTTGTCTTTCTACTTCTGTCGGCCATCATGATCATTGGCACGGGAAACGCGGCCGGGCAAGAACTGGCCGAGGTCTATGGTTCGGAAGCCGCGGACACAGCGCTTGTCGTCCCTATAGATACCCTGCATGCTGATGAAGGGCTGTTGATTGACAGCATTGTCATTGAGCCGCGCGAGATCTACGACACCACAGACCACCGGTATCGCAAGTGGCTGTTTCGATTGGCCAATCGTCTCCACATGGTCACTAAATCCGCGGTCATTCAGCGGGAGCTGTTGCTCAGAAAAGGGGATCAGTTCTCGGCGAGAGAAGCCGAGGAGATGGCCCGCAATCTTCGAGCTCGGTATCAGCTTGTAGATGCCTGGGTAGAAACCGAGCGACTCGCGAACGGTCGCTTGCTGGTCAAAGTGGTAACCATCGATCAGTGGAGCCTGTTGGGCGGACTGGAGCTGAACCGTGATGGCAATCGTACCCGCATAAAGGTCGGTTTCGAGGAGAAAAACCTCTTTGGCTACAATCAATTCGTCTCGTTTGACTGGGTGATCCAGGAAGGCGAGGAGAACTATATTCACACCAGGTTTCGCGATAGCCGATTCTTTGGCATACCGTACAGCGTCGAACTTGAATACAACACCGACCCGCGCGGCGAGCTCAGGCAGTTCTCGTTCAGCCGACCGTTTTATTCCCTGGAGCAGCAATTCTCGTTTGGAATGACTGTCGGCCGTCAGGGGGGGAGGCATGACGTGTATGAGGATTCCATCCGGGTCGGCAGTTGGCAGGGGCAAGCTGACCAGTTTGATCTGATCGCGGAGAATCGATGGGGAGATCACGACACCAAATTTGGCATCGGCACCTGGTACACCTATCGTTCGGACAGGATCTCGGAACGATCCGGTGATAGTGTCGATTTCCCCCAGGACACGCTATATCACCAGCCCGCGTTGATGCTCAAACTCAATCATGCCGAGTACCTCCGGATGAAACGGATCAATAGTTTCTCGCTTCTAGAGGATGTCACTCTGACGACCGGCCTCGAGACACTCTTGGGACGGGCGTTTAATTCGGACCTCGACGGATATTTCTACGATGTACTTGACGTGACGGCGCGTCTGGGTCAACGGATCGGCGAAAATCTCTTTTTTGCCGACCACCAGCATACCTACTGGTACAAGGGTGAGAGTCGTTTCCGGACACGAACCCGCAGCACGGCCAGATTCTACAATAATTCTCTCTCGTTCATGACACTGGCGATGCGGCTGCAATATCGAACCGATTTCTTCGACTCCCCAAATGACCCTCTGGTCCTTGGCGGAACGAGCGGACTCCGTGGATACGATGAATATGCCCTCTCGGGGGACCGCGCTCTCGCGGTTAATGTGGAGACCAGGTGGTTCCCCGGCATAGAGTTCCTGTCAGCCATGTTGGGGGGGGCGATCTACGCCGACCTGGGCAAGGCTTGGAAACAAAACGAGACCTTTGCGTTTCAAGATATGGAGTACTCGGTAGGCGCGGGACTTCGGATATCCCTCGAACGGGCAACCAGGTCAGAGATCATTCGAATTGACCTCGCTTATACTCGTCAGGGGCATCTGGCATTAGCCTTCGCGACAGGGCAGTATTTCTGACCCGAATTGTCTTGACAAAATGCTGAATGACAATACATTACCCGTAGATAACGGACCGGCTTTTACTTCTGTCAGTCCACACAGTTTCTGCTCCCGACCTGTTGCGGCGGGAGTTTTGTCTATAGTTGCCGAACTAAGATGAAGGTACGCTATCGTATAGGTCGCGAAAATCGGCCTCGAACCTATGTTTATT
>JAMPYH010000315.1 GCA_023700785.1 Candidatus Zixiibacteriota bacterium | reverse complement strand
GCGCCATACTCGACCTTGCACGAGCAGAAGATCTTTGATTCGGTCTGAAGTTGCGCGTGAACTTCGAGTCCAATTACCGGCTCGAAGCCGTCATAGATCGCCAACTGATTTCATCCTCCTGAAAGCGGGAATATAGGGGGCGGCATCCGCAGGTCAAGCGAATCCGGAATAGCCTCAACCGGCTCAGAACCAGACGGATAACAGGTGAAGTTCCTCGCTCAACTGGCGCGGCGAGCGAAAGTGTATGAACCGGATCCCGGCCGCCTCAACCGCCGGCCCGTAGGCTGCCGTATCGTCGATAAAGACTATCTCCTCCGGTCGCGCACCGGCCCGGTCGATGAGTAGCTCAAAGATCTTCGGCTCAGGTTTCCGCGCGCCTAGCTCATACGACATCAGCACAAGATCGAATCCATCTCGGAGATGGAGCCGACCATTCATATCCCGCTCCCATTCGCAATTATTCGAGAGCATGCCGAGCCGGTATTGCGGCTTTAACCTCCGCTTGATCTCCAACGATTCCGGCATCGGCGTGAACATCGAAACAAACATCTCGTGCAGAAAGACATCGTCCTTTTCAACTCCTGCCGCCTTACGAAACGCGTCCCAATACCCTGTTTCCGTGATCGCTCCTCGCTCGAACTCGTCGATGCGAGCATTCCATGCCGCTTCAGCCCGCTCAAAGCTGATCCCCAGCGTTCCGCTGAAGTAGTGCAATGATCGAATGTAATTGTAGGTGTACAGCACTCCCCCAAAATCAAAGACAATGACTTTGATCGGCGTACGATCATGCGAGAGCGACATTAGTGGTGCAAACAGAGCAGGAAGGCGTCGAGATGATTGTTAAACTCGATCGGATCTTCGAGATTTATTAAATGCCCGAGTTTCGGCAAGATCACCAACCGCGACCCCGCGATCCGCGTATGCAGTTCTTTGGCCAACGGCACAAAGACCTTATCCAGTTCTCCGGCGATAATGCAGGTCGGCACCGTGATCTTATGCACATGCTCCAGATCGACCTGCGTGCGGTATTTCCCCCGCATCGGGTCAAGCCAAACCACGCCGGAGAATCCCTTGATCATCTGGGTCAACAGCTCCCGCGCGTGCGCTCGTTCGCCGCTGAACCAGGCGAGGGTCATCTCAAGCCAGGCGTCGCGGGCTGATTCGAGGGAGTTTTCTTTCGCCATCTTGTCGAACTTTTGGTATTTCTTTCCTATGTCGTATCCCGATGCTCCGGTCGCGACCAGCCCGAGGGAAGCCAAGCGCTCCTGGTGTTCCAGCGCGTAGCCGATCGCCGTTGAGCCGCCCATGGAGAGTCCCACCAGATGAAATTGCTTGAGATTAAGCTGCTCGACAAATCTCTGGAAATCCTCCACCCGCTCGAATCGGCCATATCGTTCAGGCGGCGCGTCGGATTGACCGTGCCCCAGCGCGTCAACGATGATCACCCGATAGACTTTTTTGAAATACTCCGCCTGACCATACCAGGAACGCCGGTCAAGCGTGAAGCCATGCAGAAAGACCAGCGGTTCCCCTTCGCCGAACTCCTCGTAGAACATTCTATAACCGCCAAGGTCAGCGTATGGCATAGTTATCTGAGATTCTCAAGGATATGGGATATCCGGAACAACGACATTTCGTCAAGATAGCGGGAGACAAACTGCACGCCGATCGGGCGGCCATCGGACGCGCTGCCGTACGGCACTGAGATCGCCGGATGTCCCGTCAAATTGGCGGTCACCGTGTACGCGTCAGAAAGATACATCGCCAGCGGGTCGCTGATCCGCTCCCCAAGCTTGAACGGAGGTGTCGGCGAGGTCGGGCAGATGATCAGGTCACACTTCTCGAAGGCGGTCTCCACCTCTCGGCGCAACAACTCACGCACTTTTGATGCTTTGATATAATACGCGTCGTAATAGCCCGAGGAGAGTGTATAAGTACCAAGCATAATGCGCCGCTTGACCTCCCGTCCGAACCCCTTCGCGCGAGTGTCGCCATACATCTCTGCCAGCGATTTGTCACCGGACTCGCGCAGACCGTACTTCACGCCATCAAAGCGGGCAAGGTTCGCCGATGCTTCGGCACAGGCGACCACATAATAGACCGCGATCCCTTTGTCGGTGGACGGCAGCGAAACCTCTACAAAAGTATGCCCGGCTTTCTTGAGCGCGTCAACCGCGTCCTGAACGACCTTGTTGACTTCGCGATCCAGCCCCTCGGGGAAATACTCCTTCGGGATACCGATCCGGTATTTCTTGTCACTGGTGATCAGCCTGGCATACTCGGGATGGTCAAACGCGACAGAGGTTGAATCATGTCTGTCTCGTCCGGCGACCGCGCTATAAACCAGCGCGATATCTTTCGCGTTGCGCGCGAATGGAGATATCTGGTCGGTCGATGACGCAAATGCCACCAAACCGTAGCGCGAGATACCGCCGTACGACGGCTTGAGCCCAAAAATCCCACAGAACGATGCCGGCTGTCTGACCGATCCACCAGTCTCGGAGCCGAACGCCAGTGGAACTATCCCTTGCGCTACTGCCGCGGCTGAACCGCCCGATGATCCTCCCGGCGCGAGGTCATGCCGCCGCGGATTTTTGACCGGCCCGAAATAACTATTCTCATTGGATGACCCCATGGCGAACTCATCCATATTGGTCTTGCCGATGATC
>JAMPYH010000314.1 GCA_023700785.1 Candidatus Zixiibacteriota bacterium | reverse complement strand
CGCGCTTGGATTTGCCCTGGCTCGCGACCTGCAGGGAAAAGAGCACAAAGTTGTCGCGGTGATCGGCGACGGCGCCATGACCGGCGGGCTCGCGTTCGAAGGAATGAACAACGCCGGCTCACTTCGCAAGAACCTCCTGGTCATTCTCAATGACAACACCTGGTCGATCTCGAAAAATGTCGGGTCGATCTCGAAATATCTCACCGGCATCATGGCGGACGAGAAGTTCCAGCGCCTTCGTTCCGAGGTCTGGGAACTGACCGGCAAATTCAAACGCCGCGACAAGATCCGTGAAACGATCAAAGGGCTGGAGAACTCCATCAAGGGGTTCCTGGTCCCGGGGATGTTATTCGAGAAGCTCGGCTTCAAGTATTTCGGCCCGATCGACGGCCACGACCTCCCGTTGTTGATCAAGACGCTTGAGGATCTGAAGCAGATCAACGGCCCGGTGATGCTCCATATCGCCACCACCAAGGGGAAGGGGTATTCTCCGGCGGAAGATGACGCGTTTAAGTACCACGGCATCGGCAAGTTCGATAAGGTGACCGGCAAAGCGGCCGCTTCCAGCGCCAATCTACCGGCGTACACTAACGTTTTCGGCAAGATCATGTGTGAACTGGCCGAGAAAGATAAGCAGGTCGTCGCGATCACCGCCGCCATGTGCTCCGGCACTGGGTTGGTTGAATACTCCGAAAAGTACCCGGAACGATTTTTTGATGTCGGCATTGCCGAGGCGCATGCCACGACCTTTGCCGGCGGTTTGGCCGCTGACGGCATCAAGCCGTATCTCTCTATCTACTCGACCTTTCTCCAGCGCGCCTACGATCAGGTGATCCATGACCTGGCTATCCAGAAATTGCCGGTCGTGATTTGCATGGATCGCGCCGGTCTGGTCGGCGAGGATGGCCCGACTCATCATGGCGTCTTTGATATCGCCTATCTTTCCACCATCCCCAGTCTGACCTTGTGCGCCCCCAAAGATGGCAATGAACTTCGCTCGATGCTTCACCATACGGTCGAACATCCCCAGGACGGAATTGTCGCGGTCCGTTATCCTCGCGATACAGTGCCGGTCGCGATGACCGACGAAGTTCAGCCGATCGCGTGGGGGAAGTGGGAGTGGCTTACGTTGCCGAGCCAGATGACGATCCTCGCCGTCGGCGCAATGGTGCATGCTGCGCTGCAAGCTTCGCAGGCGCTGTCCGAAAAGGGGGTCGATATCGCGGTCGTCAACGCGCGCTTTATCAAGCCGTTTGATCCGACGATGCTTGAGCAGATCAAAGCCGAATCCCGGGTCATCGTAACTATCGAAGAAGGCCAACTCCGCGGCGGGTTTGGTCAGGCGATCGCGGAGAATCTTCTGTCCTCCGGCTGGGACGGGAAGTTCAAAGCGATGGCGATCCCGGATGGTTTTGTCACGCACGGCAGCCGCGCGCAGTTGCTCAAGGATGTCGCGCTTGATCCGGCAAGCATCGCCGCGAATCTCGAACAGTTTCTCTCGCAACAGGCGAAAGGGAACGGCGGCTTCCTGCAGCGCCTGATCCTTAACGGCCTTACCCGCCGCAAAGATATCGTCAAAAACGTTGGCTGAGTTCCGCCATTCAACCCCGGATTGTTATCTTGATTTTCCGACCGCTTTATCGTAACTCTAAGCGGGAATCATTATGCGCTTTGGATTAATTGCCAATCTCACCCGCATCGGCGCCCGCAAGGCGATCGACACCGTCGTCTCCTGGGCGAAACAGCACAACCATGAGCTGTTCCTCTCATCGGATCTTAAGACCGCGGTGCCGGGCAACTGGCCATTCCTGCCGCAGGATGAACTCGCGCCAGAGGTTGATGTCATTGTTTCGATGGGAGGCGATGGCACCCTCCTCGCCACCGGCCGTTCGGTGAACTCCTCCGGCACGCCGATCCTGGGCGTTAATCTCGGGTCGCTTGGCTTCCTGACCCCGCGCACTCCCGAGCAGATCACCGAAAGTCTTGACGCGGTCGTCTCGGGCAATTACAGGCTGGTCGAGCGTATGCTTCTCAAAGCGCTGGTGCTTGGCAAAGAGATCACAGAAGCTTCAACCGCGCTGAATGATATCGTCCTCGACAACGGTCCTTCAAGCCGGGTTCTCGATATCAATCTTCGAGTGAACGGCGAGGATGTTGTCACCTACAAAGCCGATGGTCTGGTGATCGCGACACCGACCGGATCGACCGCCTACGCGCTTGCGGTGGGCGGCCCGATCATGCATCCCAGCATGGAAGCGATGATCGCCGCGCCGATCGCCGCCTTTTCGCTTACTACCCGACCGATGATCTTCTCGGGAGATGATATTCTTGAGCTTCGCATCTTGAGCCGGGGGAGAGTCGCCAACCTGACGCTCGATGGCCAGGTCGTGGTCGGCGTCCGTGAAGCCGAACCGGTTACCATCACCAGGGCGGATTTCAAGCTGAAGTTCATTACCTTCCCCGATAGCTCCTATTACAAGCTCCTTAAAAATAAACTGCATTGGGGCGTTCCGCCTGATTTTCACTCCGAACAGGGGTGAACCGAATTACCTCGCGGATTGTTACATCTGAAAAAGCGCTTGCACCGTCTGGTTGAGCCAGCTAATTTCACGGCAACAAGCGGGAGTAACTCAGTTGGTAGAGTCACAGCCTTCCAAGCTGTTGGTCGCG
>JAMPYH010000044.1 GCA_023700785.1 Candidatus Zixiibacteriota bacterium | reverse complement strand
GGTCTGGGACATCTACTTGATCTCTTTGAGCCGCTCCTTGGACTGCTCAGCTTCGAGCGTATTCGGGAACTGGTCAACGATCTGCTGAAAGACCTTTTTGGCTTCCGCTTTCTGCCCCAACTCCTGCCGTGACCGAGCCAGCTTGTACATGGCGCGGCCGGCATTGACCGTCTTCGGGTAGTTTTTCAACATCCCCTCGAACTCGGTGATCGCATCCTGGTACCGTTCGAGCGAATAGTGACATTCCCCGATCCAGTAGTAGGCGTTGGCGACTGACTGGTGCCGGGGACATTTGGCAAGGTAATCCCGGAATCCGGTGATCGCCTTCTCGTAGTCGCCCTTGCGGACCAGGATAAACGCGTCATCGTACGACTGGTCGCACGCGGCGGAGTTCTGCTCGACTTGCGCTCCGGGCGAGCTGGTCGGCGGTTCCTGGATGGTCGGCTTCTGGCGGAGACGGCTGATCTCCCGCATTAGGTCGTTGTAGTTCTGAAGCAGGCTCCCCAGTTGTTCGCGTAGGTCATCGACCGAGGTCGATATCTCGTTGCGCAAACGGGTATCCGCTTCAGCGCTCTGCGTGATCAGCGAATCCATACGGGCGACCGCCCGCTGGGTGGAAAGGTTCTGCTGCTCGATCCGTTCGAGCCGAACATCGAGATCTTCGATATCCCGCTTGGTGACACACCCCGAGCCCGCAAGCCCGGTGACGAGAACCGCCATCACGAGGATGGCGGCTCCAAAACGAGTGGTATGTTTCATACCGTATTGTTCCATCTGCTATTTCGAGATGATACGGAACTCAGCGCGGCGATTTTTCGACCACGCGCCTTCGTCGCTCCCCTGGACCGCCGGGCGCTCTTCGCCGTAGCTGACGATCGACAATCTGCCGGCATCAATACCGAGACCGGCAAGATATTCCATCGTCGAGCGAGCGCGCCTTTCACCCAGCGACAGGTTGTATTCGACGGTTCCGCGTTCGTCACAATGACCTTCAATGCGAACGATCACATCCGGGAACTGCTTCAGCAGCGCCGCATTGGCGTCCAGCGCGGCTTTGGCGTCCGTTCGAAGGTTATACTTGTCAAAATCAAAATAGACGGTTTGGAACTGAGACTCCTGGATCATTGGTTTTTCTTCGACAACCGCCGGCTTTTCCGGCTCGGTCGGTTTGGTCTCAACCGGTGTCTCAATTTTTGGCTGTTCCGGCGGCGCTGGCGGCGGCTTCTTGCAACCAACAGCAATGATCAGCAGGCACATTGCGGCCACTGCGAGGATTAAAGCGAGTCGCTTCATATTTCTATTTCCCTCCGTGTAGGAAAGTTAGGGTTTCTCGACAATTCTGTCTTCTCTCTAAAAGTAAAGGGGCCAATTATTGAGGTCAATAAAAAAACCCTGAAATTCGTTCTAATATGCCCTTGTGACAAAAAGAGTTCCGCATTTTCTGCGCCCCCTCCGGTATCCCACCAAGATCGGCCTTTTTCGAGGCCGCCTAATAGCGCAAGGGTCCCCAGGTCGGGTTGGAGCAGTCACCGGTTCGCGTCAGACGACGTTGGTTGCGGCCGCTCAGATCCGCGGTGAACAGATCTCCGGTGCCGAGACGGGTGGAGGAAAAGATGATCTGTTTCCCATCAGGGGAGAAATGCGGGTTTTCGTTGGTGCCGAGGTCGGTCAGGATACGGTATCCCTCGCCGGATGTATCTATCGATGCCAGATCGAACCGTCCGCGCGGAGTTCGACTGACAAACGTCACTCGATTCCCTTTGGCCGACCAGATCGGAGAGTCGTTGTAGTCTCCCTCTGGAGTCAGTCTTCGTACGCCGTTCCCGTAGGTATCCATGATATAGACCTGCGGCGATCCTGATCTGTCTGACGTAAACGCCATCATCTTGCCATCGGGGGACCAGGTTGGCGAGGTATCGATCGAGCGGTGGTTGGTGAGTCGTCGGACGACATTCCCTTGCTTGTCGATAATGTATATCTCTGAGTTGCCATCTTTGGATAGCACACAGGCGATCTGGTTGCCATCCGGCGAGATTGCCGGTGCCGCGACTATTCCCGAAAACCCGGCCACTTTGACCGGCTTGCCTCCTTCGGCGGAGACTTTATAAAGATGCGGCTGACCGTCGAGGAAACTGGTGAAATAGATCTCACTGCCGTCAGGGGAGAAGGTCGGCGAGAGATTGGTGCTGCCGGTTTTGGTCACCTGCCGTTCGTTGGCGCCATCGTAGTCGGCGACAAAGATCTCCTTGGCTTTCCCCATTTTTCGTACATAAGCGATCTGGGTGAGGAACGGACCCTGATCACCGGTCAAATAGCGAACGATCTCGTTGGAGATCTGATGCGCCACGGTTCGCCAGGCGAAGCGGTCGTTTTCCAACGTGCCTTTGGAGATCTCCTGTTCCGGTGAGGTGTCAAACAGCCGCCAGCGGACGCGAAGTTTGGACCCCGGGAACTCGGCTTCCAGCCTGACCAGATAATCCGCTCCAAGTCTCGCCCAACCGAGCATGTCCAGTTCCTTGATCTCGTATGTACGCAGGTAAAAGCTGTCGATGGTCACCAGGTCGAATTCGGAATAGAAATCGAGGTCGCGCTGGACAACCCCGGTCGCGTATTGCATGATGGTGGAATCGGCGGCGCTGATATAGGTCGCGCCGATATATTTCATTTCCTCAACACCGATCTTGCGCGGCTGAACATAACCGGTCACAACGGTATCAAAGAATATTCTGTTGGTATTATCCTGCGCCTGTGAATCGGCGATGAAGATGAAACTGAGACCGCAGATCGCGACAGCAAAAGAACGAACAAACATGTTTACCTCGGCTCATACTTGAACGGCACGGTTATGCCGATGATATCTTCCGCAAACTCATGCGGAAGCGGGGGGAACGGATTGGAACGCTCGACCGCGTTAACACAGGATTCATCAAACAGGTCACTTCCGGACATCTGTTGCACTTCGACCTCCATCACGCGCCCGGATCGGAGTACCTGGAAAGAGACCACACAGATGATAGTCCCCTGAGCGTCGACCGGATTACGCCAGTTCGACGCGATCTTGTTAAAGGCCTGCTCAAACCAGTAGGGGTAATCGAAATTCAGATTATCGATGGTCGCGCCGGCAAAAGGAGAGCCTGCCCCGGTCGCTTCCGTCTCAATTTCCTTTTCTTCATATTCCTGGGCGAGAGCTGACGCTTCTTCGCCCGGGCGAACACCACTCTTTTTCGGTTTCGGTTTTTGGGCCTTCTTGGTCTTGGCGGTGGGGACAGCCTTTGACTTGTCAGCAGGCTTGGCCGACGGTTTTACTACCTGTTGGGGAGCGGTAATGGTCGGAGCCGGATTGGTGATGACAGGCGCGGGTTTGCCTGGAGCAGACGCGCGAATCGTCACTTTGATGACATCCTCAGGGTTGATCCGCTTGCCGGAACCAAACGGCATAGATACAACCGTCGCGGCGATCACTAACAGATGTAATACGACTGAGAAGATGATGTCTTTCTTCACCGCCTACCTCTGTGTGCCGCGCTTACTCTGGCGCTCGGATTGCCCGGTCACCAGCCCTATATCTTCGATGCCAAGCGCCTTGACCCGGCCGATCACGTCAATAGCGATGCCGTAGGCGACCGATGAATCACCGCGAATGAATACGGATTTGGTCCCCTTGGCTCTCATCTCCTTGTCGAGTTGATCTTCAAAGTTATCCAGCCGCGCCCAAACATCGTTTATAAAAATGCCCCCCTTCTTATCGATAGAGATCACGACTCCTTCGGCGTCCTGATCGACCGGAGCCGCGTTGGTTTTGGGGAGATTGACGTCGATCCCGGACTGCAACAGCGGCGCTGAGATCATAAAGATGATCAGGAGTACCAGCACCACGTCCACCAGGTTGGCGATATTAATGTCCGCCATTTTGTGATAGGCTCTATTGGGGGGGCGACGCATCAGAGCGCTTCTTTCTTGGCGCGGGCCAGGAACTCTAGTATGAAGCCCGAGGCCGCGTCATGCAGAAACTTTGTTTTGTTATTTGCCCAGTTGAAGGCGATAACCGCGGGGATCGCGGCACCCAAGCCGACAATTGTAGCGAGAAGCGCCTCGGCAATGCCGGGAGCGACAACCGCAAGCGAAGCTGAGCCGCGCTCACCGATCGACCAGAAAGAATCCATGATCCCAACTACCGTGCCGAGCAAGCCAAGGAAGGGCGCGGAGGTCGAGGTAGTCGCCAGAAAGACAGTCAAACGTTCGAGTTTTCCCATTTCGTCAACCATGGTTTTCTCCATGGTCATTTCAAGAATGTCGAATTCTTTGTCGGTGAGGTTCTTCGCTTGGTGTCCCGGATTTCCTGAACCACTGATTGCGACCAGCGACGTCAGCTCGTCGGTTCCCGAGCGGTATATTCCGGCCAGCGGAGAACGGTGATTGTTCTTGGCCGCGGCGGTTACTTCGTCAAGTCGCCGGGCATGCCGGAAGAACTGAAGGAACCTCTCAGTATCCCTGTCGACCCCTTTAAATTGGCGCCACTTGTGGAAGATCACGACCCAGCATATGAATGACATGCTTAGCAGGATGGCCAGGATGATAATACCAAAAGTCGAAGAGTCCGCGATTATCTTCCAGACCGAGCCTTGCAGGATGATGTGGGGGAACAGGTAGCTCATATCGATTTGTACACGCTTCCGCTGTAAAAGTTTGCAATACAAGGGGCTGGCCGCAAAGACGGCCCCGTTCGCGGCCTAAGCTACCCCTGCTACGGCCTCAGGTCAACAAAAACCGGTCAAGGCATAACAGTCGCCCAAATTGTTTACGCTTGACTGCTCCTGTTCTTCCGGGCTTTTTCGGTTTGTATGCTATTAGACCTGGGGAAGCAATGAAACGTGCGATACTGTTGGTGATGTTGGCTGCATCGTTGCTGATCTCTGGATGCGGCAATGAGGTGGAAGAAGTGGATACTCCGGCTGGACATCCGGATGAACTACGAGATTCCACGCGCCTTGACCCAGCTCGCGACACCAGCGATACCTCGAAAAGCCCGGCCGGTTCATCGGAGCGGACCGGCAGGAAGTATCGATTCGGCAATTGATCGTTTACCAAAGTAAAAGGCCCCTAAGTGGGGCCCTTTTCGTCGATTTTGAGGATCGCTTAGCCTTCGATCATCTCCACGTTGGCGCGAGGAACGAGTGCCCGCTTACCACTATCAAACTCAACTTCAAGGATTCTCGCTCGCGACTCCGATTCGAGCACCTGTAGCGGCGCGGGTAGATCGGTCACACGACCAAGCTGCCCGAAATAGGGGTGACGAATGACGCGAATCGGCGAGCCGATCTTCAGCCCTTCGACCGGGATATCGGTCTTTGCCTGCTTATAATCATCTTCCGCTGTCTCCGGGATGACCAATTCAGGGCGGATCACACCGGCGCGGATCTGCGTGGCGCCATTGATGCAGGCCATTTGTCCTTCGTGTCTCTTGAGCAGATCATACGTTTTTTGCGCCATGTTGATCTGACCAAAACCTTCCGTCACGACCAGTGTCGTGCGGGTGTCCTCAGACCCGGTAATGGCGACGCCGATGTCGTATCCCAGGAAATCGCGCAGATCTTTGTCGTCGAATCCACCAACGACGATTCCGCGTACTCCGACCTGGATCGCCTTACGCAGCGCCGCGGCCGTTACCAAAGAACCGCCGACGATCACCTTGTCTTTGTGAGCTTCGTTGATGAGGTTATCCGAAAGCACCGTCTGATTGTCCGGCGTCACCACTTGTATTGCTCCGTTGGTTTCGCCGCCGATGCCGAAGATCCCCTGGACAAAGCCGGCGACACACTGCACAACCACGCCTTCCCGCGGGAGGACCTCGATAACTTCACCCTCAATGTACGCTTTGACTTCCACCGGTGTCGGCATGCCGCGCTGAAGCACCTGCCCGGTAATGTGAGAGATCGACTCGATCGTACCGTCGATAGTCGCCTCGCATTTTGAACCACCGAGGAACTTCAGGCCAAATAACGGTTTGGACTGGGCCACCGGTTCGCCGGCTTTGATCGGATCACCGGCTTTTTTGAGCATTACAGTCTCAAGATCCTCCGGCGGGATCCCCATCTTGTTGGCGACGTTGAGCGGCACAACGGCTCCAGGGAGGAGCGTACGGGCGACAACATGGTCCGGCTTGACCTTGTCGCCCAATTTCACCAAAACATCTCCTTTGAGCGGGAGAATACGGTGCTTTCTGATGACCAGTGAATCAGTGACTTTAAGTCCAGGCGTATATGCGTGGCCCATGGGGTCCTTTCAATTCGATGACGATTCGGCTTTTTTTCGTCTGCGGCGCGCCGCCACAGCGATCAGTATGATTACAATAACAGCCCCGGAAGTCGGCGCCCAGATGGGAATCGGGCGATCCTCCGAAGTGGCGTTTTCGATCTTCTTTGCGTCCGCGATCTTGACCGACTCATGGGGAGCGGCTGCTTCGATATCTTCCGTGGAGAGCGACGCTACTATCGACGCGATAGCATGCGCCTCGGCGGCCAGTGCCGAGTCAGTGGCGTAAAAATAGAAATTGGCGACACCCTCAGGTACAAAGCGAAGCATCAGGAGGCTGGACTTATCTTCGGCGCTCGTCGCGGCCTCGGTTACGACAGCGGCAGTATGGCTAGCGGCATCCCAGACCAACTGGCCCGGTTTGATCTCCGCCAGAAGCGCGGACGCGCTCCGCGCCTGACGCGGGCCGAAGGAAGTTTCGATCCCTCGCAGGATCGAATCCACTTTGACCGGGCTCATGCCTGAAATAGTATCCACAGTCAGGATCAAATAAACGTCCCGGTGCCACGGCTCGGAAATCGAAGGCGCGAACGCCGCTTCAAACTCCAGTTTCTGCTTTGTCGATCTCCCCTGATTGAGGAAAACATCGACTGACAAGAAGTCAACCTGCTTCCACGTATCGGGGTAGGTGACATAGAACTTTCCCGCGTAACTGACGAAGTTGGTCGCGGTCGACGCACCGGCCAGCAACAGCAAAAGCAGTGCTGCCCCAAAAAGTCTCATTCGCGACATGGCGCTACTCACTTTTATTTCCCCGGGATCTCGGGATAGATGTTGAGGTCGGTCATCCAGGTGCGCAGGTATTTCACGCGTTCATCCTCGGTCAGTGACGAGAGGTCAAACGGGCGGCCACGGCCATCCAGGATGATCCCAACCACTCCGCCATGCAATTCGCGTTCGACCTTGGCCCCTTTGCCGGCGCCGAGATCGTAGTTGCGGTCCGGCTCAAAGGTCGCCTTGACGACCTTAGGGAGACCGTTCTCCTGAATGCCCAGGGGAATGAGTTTCATTTCCAGATGATTGAGCGTACCGGTGACAGATCCGTCCGGCAGATCGATGGAGTACTTCATCACGGGTCCGGGTTTTTTGGTGGTGCCCGTAGGGGCCACGCAAGTACCCAAATGAATGAGACAATCCTTTTCGAACACCTCGGTCGCGGCTTTGGGCTGAACTTCGGTCAACACGCCGAGTTGCGGCATCATAAAGATCGAATCCACCGCCAGGCGGGTAACCCCTTCAGGCAGGAACGAATCGATCATCATCAAGGCCGACTGCGCGCGGCGAGGCGCGTGCGAAAGCACGCCGCCTGAGCCGATCAGCATATTGAGCGACATCATATTGACAATCGTCGCGCCGGAGGCGGATTGTTCAAACGCGTCCGCGATCGTGCGCTGCTGCTGCACTCCTTTGAGTACGGTGGCGAAGTTTTTGTGCTGGACAAACGCCAGGCGCAACGCCTCGCGCGCGATAGCCTGCTCGAAGATCAGTTCTTCCAGCGACTGCGGGATGGTTGTCGGGCGGATCATTTTATTTTTGACGCGATTGCGCAGATCGCGCTCGTCCATCTTGAACGGCACCCACCGCATCACCATTGGCAGGGTGGCCTCGGCGAATACGTTTGAGATGGAATACGACATTCCCAGATTCGCCGATACGGTGCGGTTAAAAACCGGGGTCTTGGTATCGGGACGGAAGACAGAGAAGACGTCGGTGGTCGCGCCGCCAATATCGACGCCAACCGCTTCGATATTATAAATGTCCGCGATAGTCTGAATGATAAGGCCGACCGCGCCGGGGGTCGGCATGATCGGGGCGTCGGCCCAGGACATCAGCTTTTTGTAGCCGGGAGCCTGTGCCATCACATGCTCCATGAACAGCTCATGGATCTCTTCACGAGCGGGTCCGAGGTTCTCTCGCTCGAGAACCGGTCGAAGGTTGTCGACCACGCGAAGGTCCACTTTGTCTGAGAGCGCTTCTTTGACCGGCTCACGCGCGTCTTTGTTCCCCGCGTAAATGATCGGAAGCTTGTAGCCGGTGCCAAGTCGCGGTCTTGGGTCCGCGGCCGAAACCAGTTCGGCGATCTCCACTACGTGCGTCGTAGTGCCGCCGTCGATACCTCCGGATAGAAGGATCATGTCCGGTCGAAGGTGCCTGATGCGTTCGATCTGCTGGTGGGGGAGACGCTTGTCATTCGAGGCGATCACATCCATCACGATCGCGCCGGCGCCGAGGGCCGCGCGTTCAGCGGATTCCGCGGTCATTGACCGCACCACGCCGGCGACCATCATCTGAAGGCCACCACCGGCAGAGGATGTGGAAATAAAGACATCAGTCCCGATGGCCCCATTAGCAGGCGAGATAAACCGGCCCTTGTCATCGAGAAGTCTCCTGCCGGAAAGCTCCTCAAGCTCCGCAACCGCGTTCAGCACTCCCATGGTAACATCTTCAAACGGCGCCTCGACAGTCGTTGGCGCTTCACCACGACTCAGCAGGCGATACTCGCCGTTGACATATTCTATAAGAATCGCCTTGGTGGTGGTGGAACCACAGTCGGTGGCGACGATCACTTTGATATCATCAGGACTCGAGAATTTAGCCATGTAGGTCTGTCCGTTTATCCTTGTTTTATCCTGCTATATGTTTAAGCGGCAACGCGATATCTCGCCAGCGCGGCAATGCAGGCTCAGTTTGGGTCGCAAAGTATAATAAGGCACCCGCATGATGTAAAGCGATTTTCCCCAAACGCCAACGGCTTAGAGCGATTGACCGAGTAGTTGCCCGACTGATAATGCCTTAATGCAGTGAAACTGGAGGAGATGTCCGTTGAGATCATGATTACGGAGGAATTCAGATCCGAGCGCTGTCGCTTGTACCGATGTAAGATGTTGTCAATAAATCAGTAGAGGAGTGTATTAGCCCATTTTCCGCTTGACTTTGACCCGGCTCGGGGATAAGTTCCTGCCCGTATCTGACAAAACGTTTTGGCCGCTCAGTGGCGCTCCGCAAAAAATGCTTTTCGCTGAATAGCTCTTGATGCTGTGTGGCTTACAAACGTCTTCACATCGATTGAAACCGACACAGAGAACCGAGGACCTTCAGCCTGCGTGGAAACTGCTCGTTGACCCGCTTTCTTCGGACATCCGACCACCCCAGCCTCGTGGTCGTTTTTATTGCCCTGACATACGGATGCCTTGCGGCAACTCCGTCGCTCTGGGCGCAAGAGCCGTCGCCTACATCGGTTGCCCAGATCACCGCTCAACTGGCAGAACCACCCGCCGATGAAACTCCGGTCGCAGTTCTCAATGTCAGGATCACTGATACGCCCAACGATGATGGCCACGCCCTGGATATTCGATGGGATGCTTCGGCCAGCGAAGCAGAAGGCCGCGTAGATCATTATGAGATCTGGCGGGCGGCAGTGATCGATGGACAGGCAGGGGAGTACGCCAATATCGGTGAGGTCACATCGGGAACATATATCTACACCGATGGGAACGTCAGCGAAGACGGCAGTTACTATTACAAAGTTTTTGCCGTCAATGACTCGACCTTTGAGGGGACCGAGATATGGACCCTGAGGTCAGAATCAGCGGTGGCAGGGCCACTGACACCTGTCGCGCAATGGTTCGACATGCAGAGAATAAATGTCTTTGTCGGTGTCCTGCTCCTGTGCGGGTTTATCATCTACTACATAACGCAGGCACGAGCCGGTAAAGAGCTATTTATCCGGAAGATCGCCGGACTGGAAGCGGTCGATGAAGCGGTGGGCCGTGCGACCGAAATGGGACGGAAGATCTACTTCATTCCTGGCTCTCAAGATATGGATCAGGTGCAGACCATCGCGGGGATCACGATCCTTGGCCGCGTCGCCGAGATGGCGGCGATGTACGAGACCCGTCTCGATGTTCCGGTTTCCCGGTCGTTGGTGATGGTGACCGCACGCGAAGTGGTGAAAGAGGCGTACGCCAAGTCCGGCCGCCCGGATTCCTTCCAGGAAGATCAAGTTCATTATCTCACCGACGACCAATTCGGTTATGCCGCCGCTATCGACGGGATGGTGGTTCGCGAAAAGCCGGCGACGATCTTTATGATGGGGCTCTTTTATGCCGAGTCGTTGATCCTGGCCGAGACCGGCAACTCGGTCGGCGCGATCCAGATCGCCGGCACCGGCGAACCATCGCAGCTCCCCTTTTTTGTGGCGGCCTGCGATTACACTCTGATCGGCGAAGAACTATTCGCGGCTTCGGCCTATCTTTCCAAGGAACCGCGGCAACTTGGCTCGCTGAAAGGCCAGGATATCGGCAAGGGGCTGATACTCGTGGCGATACTTATTGGAATCCTGCTTGAGACTTTTGGTATTTGGGACTTCTCCAAACTCTTTAAGGTGATCGAGTAATGAGACGAGAGATCCCTGTCCTGATAACCGGCATCGCGGGAGTGGTCTTTGTCGTTCAATATTTCATCCCGCACTTCCCGTTCAATCGCCTTAGCAACTGGTTCTCTGATTGGTTCTCGATCATTGCCGCCTGCGCCATTTGGCTCGGCGCGCTCAATTTGATCAAAATCTCCATAGAAAAGATCGCTTACAGGCGGCATGACTGGGGCTATTCGATTATCGTGGTGGCGTGCTTTCTGCTCATGGTGGTCTTCGGATTCTGGGCGGGGCGAGACTCGCGCGAGCCGGGCATGCCGTTCACCTGGATGTACGATTTCGTCTATTCGCCGCTCTCCGCGACAATGTTCGCCATTCTCGCCTTCTTTGTCGGTTCAGCATCGTACCGGGCCTTCAGGGCGCGCAATCTCGAAGCGACCCTGCTCCTGCTGGCGGCCTTTTTCGTAATGCTCGGCCGAGTGCCTGTCGGCGATGTGCTGACCGGCTTTCTTCCCGAGCAGTTCCAACTGTCCCAAGTAGCGGCATGGATCATGAATTTCCCCAATTCAGCGGGGCAACGCGCGATCATGATCGGTATCGCGCTCGGTATCGTGTCGGCGTCACTGCGAATAATTCTGGGGATCGAACGATCCCATTTGGGAGGGGAGTAAGTAATGTCTCGCCGCGCGATCGAACTCTCCGTTCTGGCACTTGTCCTGGTGGCGACAATTCTGGTATATGTCGGCAGACGCAACGACTGGTTTGGAACGCTCCATTTCTCCACGTCAGTTTCCGTACTAGTGATAGTTCTCATGGCTGGGGGAATGCTCTGGGTACTGGCCCGGACGATTCAGGGGCATCCGGCGGAGCGGCGAGTCGTATTCTTGTACATTGGTATTGCGGTGTCGCTACCCCTATTCATGTCGCTCTCGCAGACTATCTCTATTTCGCCGGAAACTAAGGAACTGATGGCCGGCCTTGAACCGCTGCCTCCAGGCTCCAAAGTGCTGGTCACTTTCGATTATGATCCCTCGTCCGCGCCGGAACTGCAGCCGATGGCCGAGACCTTTTTCCGCTGGGCGTTCGACCGCCGCTATAAAGTGATCGTAATGGGGCTTTGGCCCCAGGGACCACAGCAGGCGAACATGGCGCTCGATCTGGTGCTGGCTGATGAGAAATACAAAGCGATGAATCTCCAGTACGGGACCGACTATGTCAATCTTGGTTTCCAATCCGGGAACGAGTTCGTGATCCAGAGGATCGGGTCGGATTTCCAGTCGATGTTCCGCGTTGATTTCTTTGGGACACCGTATGATCAGCTCCCGCTGGTGAAAAACGTCAAGAACTTCTCCAACATTGATTATTCATTTAACCTGTCGGCGGGGTATCCCGGTACTCGTGAATGGGTGCTTATCGCCGTCGATAGATACGGCCTCAAGATGGGGGCGGGGAATACTGCGGTGCAGACGACCGGCATGTATCCCTACGTTCGGTCCGGCCAGTTGCTGGGGATCCTCGGCGGCATGAACGGCGCTGCCGAGTTTGAAGCTGTGACCGGCTACCTCGGCAAGGGGACCCGCTTCATGCTGTCGCAGTCGTTCGCGCACATGATCGTTATCGCCTTTATCATCATCGGCAATGTCGCCTACTTCAGGCTTGAACGGAAACGGAAGAAGTGAACCTATGGAAGTAACCTTCATAGATCATTTCGCGCTGTGGGTCGCGGCATTCCTGACCCTGGGGATAATCTCATTCCTCTATAAAGACAACGTCTGGTACAAGATCTGTGAATCGATCTTTATCGGTATCTCGGCCGGCTACTGGTTTGTCATGCTCTTCTGGGACAACCTTCACGGCAAGTTTTTCCTGGGCGTTTTTCCCCGGGAAGGGACCCAGCGCGCGGATGATTGGTATATGCTGTTTGTCGGCGCGACCCTTGGTGTGATGATGCTGATGCGGCTATTGCCGAAAGTCGGCTGGATCTCGCGCTGGCCGCTGGCGTTCATCGTCGGCGCGACCGCCGGTATCAATCTTATCATCTACTTTGCTTCAAATGTCATGGTTCAGGTGGAAGATACCGTGCGCCCCCTGTTCGGGAACAACTACGGGGCCACATTATATGATATTTTCGGGAATATCGTGGTCGCTGTCGGGACCTTTACCGGCCTGATCTATTTTTTCTTCTCAAAAGAGCATAAAGGGGCTTTCGGAGGGGCGGCCAAAATTGGTATATTCTT
>JAMPYH010000043.1 GCA_023700785.1 Candidatus Zixiibacteriota bacterium | reverse complement strand
CAGCATGGACAAACCAGTCATTTCAGGCGATACGATCGTCGTTCCATCGAGCACCGAGCATCTGGCCGATGTTGACCTCTTTATTGAGGGGACCCTTCGCGGCTATGGCGCCCAGGAATCGGTGATCGCGGATATCGCCATTTCCGTCTCGGAGTTGGTCAACAACGCCATCCTGCATGGCAATCGATCGGCGCCGGACAAAAATGTCACGGTCCAGATCACGCGCGAGAACAGCGCGGTCCGGATCTCGGTGGCGGACCAGGGGGACGGCTTCAATCCTGAGGTTATTGAGAATCCGATCGAGGATGACAACCTCCTGAAAGAGGTCGGCCGAGGGATATTCATAGTGCGCGCGTTGATGGATTCGGTGGACATCTCCGCGACAGCCCACGGCACCACCATCGTTATAACCAAGGCCATATAAGCGAGCGAATGCCAAAGCGGCAAGCATGAGTAGCGACGTACTCATAACGCTGGCCAATTTTGTGGCCGGCGGCTTTCTCATCTTCCTGGCGATCACGATCACCCGGGACAACTTTGTCAACCGGCTCAATCGCGTGACCGGGGCAATGTTGTTTTTCGCCGGCATCGGGCCGATCTTCCTCGCGCTCGGGTCGATCATCTCGACCGGCCCCGACGCCGACCCGAACTTCGCCCAGAAGACGCTCTATCAATCCCACACGCTCTGGGAGTTCTTCTTCCCTACCCTGCTGTTGTTCGCCTGGATATTCCCGGTCGATCGACTCAGGGAATTGCGTCACTCCCGCCTTCGGACGGTCATCTTTTTGCCGCAGGCGATGCATGTCGTCATCATGCTTTTTTTCACCGACATCAATCGTCTGCTTGAAATGGTGAAGATCGACCCCAGCCGCGAAGGGTTCACGACCATCGTTCTGACTCCCTTCAGTCATCTCTTCACCTACATCCTGCTACTGGTCGGCTTTATCCGCTCATACGAGCACCTGATCTTTGATTCGATCAATCTGGTCTATGTGATCGGCGCCATCTATGTCATGGAGACCGGGTTCAGGTATCTGAAAGAGCCGCGGTTGGTCAGCCAGACCAAGATCGTGCTCTGGTCCTTGCGGATCGGACTTGGCTTTTATGTGGCGGCGATGCTTTCGCAACTGTTTTTCGGCCGCTATGTCCCGCCGGAGTTCACTTCGGTGGTGTTGGTGATCGGGCTTGTCCTGGCCGCCGGGATCCTCGCTTTTGCGATCATTCGGTATCAGTTCCTCGATGTGCAACTGATCTTCCGGCAGTCCTTCATCTACACCATCGCGTCGGCGCTGTTGGTGGGCGGTTACATCCTGATCGCGGTCAGGATCAAGGCCATGCTCGAGCCGCTTTTTGGCGACCGTTCGCAGATCATTAGTTATGTCTTCCTCGCGCTGATCCTGTTGTTATTCCAGCCGATCTCGAGCTGGCTCGACAACGTGATCCGCTCAATGTTCATGCGCACCCGGTCCGATTATCGAAGTGTCATCGAGCGTTTCTCGCGCCAGGTCATTTCCATGTTTGACCCGCGGCAATTACGCCAGACGATCGATGAGACGCTCAAGACCGCGCTGCTGGTGGAGCAGGTCTATTTCGTACTCTACGACGACTCAGTGGGCGAATACGCGGTCCTTCCCAGCGAAGATAACGCCAGCCGGATCATCATTGACCGTGAAGACCTGATGCTTCGCGGCATCAACCTCCTCGACGCTCCGACGCACTTTGGCTCCTTGTCGCAGTACGAGACCGAATCAAGATTGGCGGACTTCTTAAAAGAGCGTAAGGTCAAGCTGATCCTGCCGATGAAGGACGCCAAACATCTCCTGGGATTTCTCGCGCTGACCAACAAAGCCGCGGGGTATCGCTATTCCTCTGAGGACTTCAATCTTTTGGGCGTGCTCTCCAACCAGATGGTTTCAGCTCTGACCAACGCCCGGCTCTATGTCGAGTCCCTCGAGCGGATGCGCCTTCAGGAAGAAGTCACCATGGCGCGACAGATCCAACTCGACTTGTTGCCCGCCAGACCGCCGGAACTTGACTGCTCGATCATTCACGCGCAGTCTATCCCGTCCCGAACGGTTGGAGGAGACTTCTATGATTTCATCGAGATCAAAGGAGAGCGGCGCTGGGGCATGGTGATCGCCGACGCGTCCGGAAAAGGGATGCCTGCCGCGTTGATGATCGCGCAGATCCAGGCGATGATCCGCTCGGAGATCAACAATGGCAACCCGATCCCGACCATGCTCAGGAATGTCAACAAGCAGGTCGCGCTCTCAACGTCGTCGGAGAAATATGTTACGCTGTTTTATGGCGAATTGAACAGCGAGACGCGGTCATTTACGTACGCCAACGCGGGACACAATTATCCGATCCTGGTGCGCGTGTCAGGCGAGTGCGAGCTCCTGCAGATCGGCGGCCCGATCATCGGCGCGTTCCCCTTCCTGGAGTTTACGTCGGCTTCGGTCACGCTATCGCCGGGAGACCTGCTCTTTTTCTTTACGGATGGCCTTTCTGAGGCGATGAACGCCGACGGCGTTGAATATGGCGAAGAGCGGATCAGGCAGTTTGTCCAGCGCCATCGACAAGAGGAACCGTCGCGTCTGGTAGAGATGCTGATGGAGGATGTCCGCCGGTATGATCCGTCATCCCCGCCTCAGGATGATACGACCATTATCGCGCTCAAAATGCGCACCAACGGGGCCCTGCCGCATGTCGAATAAGCACGACGGTTTCGACGCCGAAAAATTGTTCGCCCGTAAGCAGCACTTCTGCGGCTATCGTTTCTGTCCGTTGTGCGGGAAGGAACTGATCCAGGGCGAGCGTGAGGGGCGGGTACGACGGTTCTGTGGCGATGACTCCTGCGGCTTTGTTTTCTACCAGAATCCGATCCCGGCGGCCGGCGCTATAATCGTCAAGGATGATCAGGTGCTGATGGTCAAGCGGGCACATCCCCCGCGCGTCGGCTCGTGGTGCCTTCCGGCCGGCTTTATGGAATGGAACGAACATCCCAGCGCGACCGCGATTCGCGAAGTCGGCGAAGAGACGGGCCTCCTGATCTCATTGAAGGGTATTTTTCAGATATATACCGGCACGGACGACCCCCGCTCCAACGCCGTGTTGATCCTCTACCTCGCGGATATAGTCTCCGGCGAGATGCGGGCGTCCGATGACGCGCTTGACGTTCGCTTTTTTCCTTTTAGCGGACTCCCACAAGATATCGCGTTTGAATCGCACATCCGCGCGCTGGCGGACTACCAGGCTCGCTTCCCAGTCGGGTCCTGACCATTACCTGATCAATCTTAAGCTTGACTTGCCCGCGCCGACACAATTCTATGCCGGAGAAACCTGGAGGATCAATGCTGCGGAATTACATCACTTCAATCTTAGTCACAGGCCTCTTTCTGTGTTTCTCGGGCGGTCTTTTCGCCGCGCAGGATACTCGCTACAAAGAAGTAACTATCACTCCGCATAGACAGGAATATCTGACGATCCAGTTCACCAAAGACGATCTGATCATTCAGGCACAGCAAGGAACCTCTCCGCAGGCGATCGTATCTAAACGCAAGCATCTTTCGATCACCGCGCAGGCCGTTTCGTCCTCAGGTAAACCCATTCTTGACCGGGACGGCGTACATATAGGCGACTCGCTTTACACGTATGACCGCATAACGGATCTTCAGATAGCTGATTCCGCCGATATCGTCCTGATCCGACTGTTCACCGGCCCCACTGCCGCCGACCCGATCGCCCAGAAGCGACGAGGGAATCGGGTGACATTCAGCGAGCCGATCACGGTCACTGCCGGTGAGTTTGTGCGCGGTATGATATTCACTGTGGTAGGCGATGTTGCCATCAACGGCGAAGTAAACAAAGATGTCGTGTCGTTGTTCGGTGCGTTACAGATCGGTCAAACGGCGGTAGTGCGCGGTGATCTCGCCACGATCGGTGGGTCTGTTGAGATCGAGCGCAAGGCATCGGTGTATGGGAACAGCTATGTGGGTACCGATGATCACACTTTTAGCACTCATCGGCTCAATCGGGGCGAGCGGCACTTTGGCATGACGCCGAACTTTGTGTACAACCGAGTTGACGGCGCGAATCCCGGCATCGAGGCCAAGTTCACCGCCAGCGATTCGTCAATGCCGACCGTGTTTGCATCGGTCGGCTGGGCCTTCGAATCCGGGCGGTGGCGCGTGATCGCCGGCATTGAGCAGACTGTCTTTCGGCCGTATGGAATCACAGTCGGGATTGAAGGGCACCGCGATCTGTTATCCGACGATGACTGGCTGATTTCAGATCGGGAGAATACGGTCTATGCGCTGCTGGTGACCGAGGATTTCAAGGATTATTATGAAGCGATCGGCGGAAGCATGTATATGGCCGCTCGGCCGCTGCCACACACCGTGGCGCAACTGGGGTATCGCAATGATGTCACCAATTGGATCAGCTCTCGTCGCAATCTCTGGTCGCTCTTCGGCGGCGATAAACGGTTCAGCGAGAACTTCACCACGGTTCCGGATGCGCCACGTACGGAAGGGTCGGCGCAGATCGACACCGGCCGGATCGCTTCCGTGTATGCAAGCGTCACGTTCGACAATCGCTCCAGCGACCCGTTTAGCGCTTCAGCCTGGGCCCTTACGCTTGTGGGCGAAGTCTCCGACCCAGACCTCAATTCCGACTATGACTTCTCTCGATTCACCGCATCCCTCAGGCGCTACCAAAAACTAAGTCATCACTCGATTTTGGTCGCCCGCGGGATGATCGGCGGAAGCTCCGGTTATCTTCCGATTCACCGAACCTTCTATTTGGGCGGGCTCGGGACAATTCACGGTTATCGCCATAAAGAGCTGCGTGGTTCTCGTTTCTGGATGCTCAACACCGAGTTTCGGCATACCATTCCGCGCACCGACCTGGCCCTTGCCATTCTCTGGGACGTTGCTCAGATCGGTTACATTCGGGATAATTGGGACGACGTAGAGGTACGCCATTCGATCGGTGGCGCCGTGTATTTTGGTGACGATGTCAGAGTTTCAGTTGCGCGGCGACTTGACAGTTTTACCGACCGGGACCCGAGAATCTTCGTTCGCCTTGAACACGCCTTCTAGGCCTACCTCAACTGACAGGCGTAACCCGTTGCGGTACTTACCTATGCGTTTGGCGCGAACCGTCGTTTGCCATACAAACTCACGGTATTAAACTGATTGATCCTCGAACAGATTTCTTAAAAGCGTAGTCTCATCTCTGGAGCTGCCCCGCTTGAACTCTAAGCGGCCAGAGCGTTTAGCCCCACCTATTCCCGCTGTCCTCCTATTAAGCAGATAAGCCAAATGGCCGATACACTAGGAGAGTTACAGGAGCCTGCATCGCTATGACTATGAAACAGATTGACGAAGAAAAAACGTATAAGTACGTCTCCTCCCAGGTTAAGTCTCTCACTGGTACTACGCATGTACTGGATGATTCCGGGAAAGTGGCCTCAGACCTGTTTGCGACGCTGGAAGAAACGCTTGACCGCGTCGCCGAGCAGAACCCGCGCCTTGCCGCTGAGAAGAGTGAGGACGGCTCCGCCGTTCGCATGACCGATCTCAAAGCGCTACTGCAGGTCTCGCTGGCGATCAATTCATCGCTGGTGCTGGACGACGTTCTCCAGATGGTGATGCAGCAAGCGATCGAGTTGATGCAGGCGGAACGCGGCCTGATCATGCTCCTTGACGATAACGGCGAATTGCAGACCAAGTCGGCCTACAATCTCTGCCGCGAGCAGATGATGGAAGAAGACTTCCGCATCTCCTCCTCTATCACCAACCAGGTCGCCCGAACCGGCAAGTCCGTCTATACGTCGGACGCTCTGGCCGATGACCGCTACGCTCAACAGCAGTCGGTCGTGGAGCTGCATCTTCGCTCCATCATGTGCGTGCCGCTGACCGTCAACAGCAAGGTGATCGGCGTCATTTACCTGGACAATACCAACCAGGCACGGATGTTCCTCAAATCAGACCTCTATCTCTTTGAGCTTTATGGCCAGTTGGTTTCCAACGCGCTGCATAACGCCGCGATGTACAACTCGCTGAACACGATGAAGCGCTACAACGAATCGGTCGTGAAAAACACGCCCACCGGCATCGTCGTGCTGAACGCAAAAGGGTGTATCGCCACCATCAATCCGGTGGCATTGGAGATCTTCGACCTCAATCGCGACAGCATCGTCCGCGTCGGCGAAGACGCCAGGCCGACAGTATTCGTAGATAGGTTGCCGGCCGGAGAACAGCATCGCTGGCGGAAGATGATCACCGACGCCCTCGTCACCAAGCAGGAGCTGGCTGAGCCGCGCTATTTCCACAATACCGGATATATCGAAAAAGTGCTCTCTATCAAGTTTTCACCGGTCAGCGGTTTGCCGGACGGTACCGACGGCATCACCATGGCGATCGAGGATGTCACCGAAAAAGTGCTGATGGAAAAGTATGTCATTCTCTCCGAGAAGCTCGTCGCCCGCGGCGAAATGGCGGCGTCGGTCGCGCACGAACTGAATAATTACCTGTCGATCATTTCCAATAACGCCGAACTGCTTTCGCTCAATATCGACCGCGAGAAGTTCGATAAGGTGAAGTTCAACTCGAAGTCGATCACCGAGAATATCTTCAAGATCAAGCGATTTGTGGATAGCCTGATGGACTTCTCCAAGCCTGAGCCGGAGTATATCAGCTATGATATTCGCCACCTGATCGACGACCTCCTCTTCTCGCTGCGGGTCCAGCCGCGCTTTAAGCTGATCCACTTCACGCTCGACCTCGCGACTGAAATGCCGTCGGTGGAGATCGATGTCGGCCAGGTACAGCAGGTCCTCATGAATCTGCTGAACAACGCCGCTGACGCCATCGAAGAACATGCCGTCCGGATGCAGGCTGAGAACAAAGAGTTCAAGCGGCAGATCGGCATCTCCGCCGCGTATGATCGCGTACTCGAACGTATGGCGATCGAAGTTACCGACAATGGTATCGGGATGAGCGAAGAAACGCTCGGCAAGCTCTTTAACCTGCACTTCACGACCAAAAAGCATGGACACGGGCTCGGACTGTACAACTGCCGCAAGATCGTTGAACAACACGGCGGCGAGCTGCTGGTCAGCTCCAAGATTGGCGACGGTACCACCTTTAAGCTGTTTTTGCCTCGGCTACAGCCGAAAAAGGCAAAATAGAGGCAAATGAAGCAGACCGGCATCGAGTCACGCTTTGAGATCTTGGAGCGGCTCGGCCGAGGGGGGACCGCCGAAGTCTTGAGGGCGCGGCTCAGGGATACCGGTCGAGAGATCGCTCTCAAGTGTCCGCTGCCTGATCCCGATCACGCAGTCGATTTCGCTCGCCTCGCGGCGCGCGAGATCGATCTCATTGGCGGACTCCGCTTTCCCGGTCTCGTTCGCATCCTCAATCGACCTGACGACCCGCAAGACCAGCTCCTGCTGGAATTGTGCGCAGGAAAGACTCTCGATCAGATCGATGCGCGGAACAATCTCCCCTTCGCGCTTAATCTGCTCTCTGCCGTCGCCCTGGACCTTGAGTATCTGCGACAGCGCGGTATTGTCCATGGTGACCTCAAGCCGCAGAATATCTTTCTCCCGAATGACCTGTCTCGCTGTGAATCCAACGATCTTTTCTATGCCAAGCTCTCCGACTTCTCGTTGGGCCGGAAGATCACCGAGCCAGAATCAAGCCGTGCGGGCCTGGGAACGGTCGGCTACATGGCGCCGGAGACCATCGCTGACGGACATGCTGATCATCGTTCCGATCTCTTTGCCTTTGGAGTGATAGCGTATCAGTTGCTGACCGGCCGGCATCCATTCATCGACGGCGAAAGCGATCCGGTCAGGATCAACGCGAGAGTGCGCGAAGAGAACCCGGCCTCAGTTCGACTTTCCAATGATCGTGTCCCGGAGCGGCTGGCAAACCTTGTCTCAGCCTTACTCGACAAGGATCCGCAGAGACGCCCGAATTCGCCGCTGGCTGTCTGCCGCGAGCTTCAGCTGTGCGGCGGGAGCTACCCGTACAAACGCGCAATCCTTCCCAGACATCTGCTCGCGGGACGCCACACGTATGACCAGGCCCTGGCGGTGATCCAACCCTTGTCACCTGAACATCGGAAGCGTCTGGACGTGATAACTGATCGCGACCTAACGAAACTCCACGTGACTTTGGCGATCAGCCATCGACTGGGAAGACTTGAGCTGACTGAGAATGGGTTCTCCTGTACGAGCGATATCTATTGGCCCTCACGGCTTCGTCGCGCGACGCTGGCCAAGTTCGCCCCCCTCAAATTGAGTGAAAAGAAAGACGCAATTAGGCAGTCAGTGCGGTTATCTCCAGCCGGCGATTCTCTTTCGACGCTTCTGTTGCCTCTGCTACGCCCCGCAACCATATGCCGCCTGGCCCGCGCCGAGGCGATCAACGCCGACAAAACGGACCAGATGCTTGCGGCGACCCGACTTTACCTCGCCGCCGGCGACCTTGAGTCGGCTGACCGATGCGCCTACCAGGCAGCGTCCATTCTGCGCGCGAATCACCAGGCTCCGGAGGCTATCCTCTGCATAAACGCGGTACTCGATCTCGCGTTTATGACCGAACGTCTCAAAGAGGTTCGGCCGTTGTTGATGCTAAAAGGCGACATCCAAAAGGAGACCGGACTTGTCGAGGACGCTCTGGCCAGTTACCTGCGAATTGTCGAACTCTACAACGGTCAGCCGGTGGATAAGCTCCTCGCGGAGACGTACAAGGATCTCGGCGACCTGTACAAGATGAAGCAGGACTCGAAGGCCGGCCTCGATGCGCTCAAGCGGGCATTGGACATCTATCGCGAAATGGGCGAAGAATTGGAGATGTCCCGCACGTACAACAATATCGGTAATAGTCACTTTTACGCCGGAGATATAGCTAATACGCTGCGCCATTATCGCGCTGCTTTGCGCATCCAACGGCGTCTTAAGGCGACCACAGAAACCGCCTCCACGCTCTCCAATCTCGGTTCCGTTTACTGCATGCAGGGGAATCTGAGCCGCGGAATCCTGTTACTCCAGAAGTCACTTGATCTCAAAAAGGAACTTGGCGATGTCGGTGAGATCGCCCGAACGTTGAACAACCTCGGGTATGTGTTGTATCTCAAAGGGGATTTTGACCGCGCGATGACTACCCTGTGGGAATCGCTGGAGATCAATCAGCGTATCGGGAGCAAACGTGAGATCCTGTTCAATCTCGAGAATATGACCGCGGTAATGCAGGGGGCCGGACAGTTGCCGACATCGCTACAATATCTTGAGCAAGGGATCAACTTATCCAAAGAGCTTAATGATCTGCCGCACCAGCTCGTCTTCAGCCACTCACTGGCGGTCACCAGTCTCCGACTTGGAAGGCCGGTCGAATGTCGGCGCAATCTGGATGATGTATTCGCATTAATGCGCCAGGTCGAAGACCCACAGATCGCCGTCCAGGCCCGGCTGACGCTCGCTCAACTACGACTTCTGGTCGGCGATCTGCGATCCGCCAGTCAAGCGATCCAGGAAGCCGAACAAGTCGCCCGCGAAACCACCATCAAGCCGTTTCTGCTGCAGGCGATGGTTTCAAGACTTCGCGTGGACGGTTCGCCCGAGTCGTTTGAGCAGGTTATAGCACTGGCGCGCGAACTGGGGCAAGTGGACGAAATTAACACCGCGAGATTCAACTTGATTGAGTATCTGCTGGAAGGCGGCCAGATAGAGGTCGCAAGATCGCATCGTGCCGCAATAGAAGAAGTGTCCGGTTCGCTCAAGCGGAGTATTGATCGCCCGCGAATGCTCAATATTAACGCTGAGCTTCTCATTGACGCGCTCAGGGTCGACGAAGCTAAAGCGATCGTCAACAGTAATCGCCAGGAGGCGCGCCAGTTCGGCCTCCTGCCGGAATACGCCCATACACTTGTCTTGTCGGGACAGATCCAGAGTTCACGGGGAGAGCTGGAAAACGCGTTTGCGGACTATCGACAGGCTTTGCAGATCCTCAAGACCATATCCGATTCGCTGGAGAGTGATCAAGACAAAGCTGCGTTTCAGACAAAAAGAGTAGTCAAGTTTCTGGTATCAGAGATTCGGCGGCTGGGAACGACATTGGGACAAAAGCAAAGGGCAGGCTTTTCGCCTGCCCTTCCTTAAGCTCGATTAGCTCACGGACCAATACGATTACTGGCCGCCGAGGCTGATGCCAGCCGGAGCGATACGAGTCTCGAGAACTTCAACGGTCAGTTTGTAATCTGCCATTGACTCACCTCCTTTAACATGTTAGAAGGATCCTCCGGAATGGAGGATTTTTTATCTTCTGCGGAAGATTTTTTACTTGCGATTGATTTCAATATAGCGACCGCCTGCCGTCCGTCAAGGGATAAGAGTGCGGTCTTCTCCACTTTTAACCGTCACACGCCGTCCAAACCATTGAAAAACGGGAAAAGATTTCCTCTTTCCGGAAAGATAATCCCTTCACACACACCAGGTTCACACCATAAACGTGGTCAATCTCGGTCATGTTGTCTATTCTGGAAGAAAGATCGGGCGAGTGTGTGACGTGAAAGCGCTTACCAAAGCCACCAGGACCAGAACTCAACCCTGATCACCGACAGCGCCTTGCGCGCCGCGCGTCCGGCCAGCGTCTTCTCCCCCACCTCGATCTTGGCGTAGCCGGTCATCCCCTGTGTCAGTTTGCTCTCATTGTTCTTTACCGCGACCGCGACCGGGAAATGCATCGCCTTGGTGGAATCGGTCGTCGTTTGCGGCACTCGAACCACGGTTCCCCAGAATATGTCTGTCGGGAAGGAACGAACTTTGACTCGCACCATCTGTCCCGTCTTGACCAGATTGATGTCGAAGTCCGACACTGGCACCTGCAATTCGAACACCTGGTTGTCGATCACGCTGAGAATAGCGTCAGACTGCTTGGTGACCGAAACGACGCCATCGATCGGGCTGAGAATGATCTGCGCCCCTATTTGGGTCTCAAAAAACTCCAGGCGGCTTCTCTGCTTTTCGATATCGCGCAGTATGACCGCTTCATCCTCCGGACGTGGGGGCGATTTGAGCAGGGCCAGATATGAGCGCTTATTCTCGACCGCGGCCCTGGCGACATCGGACGCGGAGCGCGCGGTCTCGAGCACGCTGGTGGCGATCAGATTGCGCGATGCCAGCTCTTCCACCCGCTTGAGTTCGCGCTGGGCCTGGTCGTACGACGCACGGGCAGACCGAAGGTCCGCGTCGGCGACCGCGATCTCCTCTTTTTTCGGTTTGGTCCGAAGAACGGTCAACTGATCTTCAAGCCTCTGTAGGTCAGCCCTTGCCCCGATCAGATCTTTATTCACCGTATTTGAGACGGCTATCGCCAGCGTGTCACCGATCTTGACCGTCTGTCCCTCTTTTACCAATGGAGTCACGGGAATCGCGCCGACTTCCTGTGTCATCAACTTGAGAATGGACGTTTTCTTCTCAGGATTGGCGCCGCCGATTCTAAAGCTGGTCAAGATCAGGCCATCGACATTGGCCGACAAGCTGAACTCGGACAATGGCTGGATGATAATGTCGCCGGTCACCCGATGCGGAAACGGAATAACGCCGATAACCCAGACAAACGCGATCAGCAACAGCGTGTACACTGTCAGTCGGACCGGTTGATGGAGCAGTCGTTTCATATATGAGATATGTTGAATTGTGCCCCGGGCAGTCTCGACCGCGGCTTGTCGGAAAATAACAGCGAGGGCGAGGAGCAACAATAGAAAACCAACTCCTCCCCAGATTGAGACGAGGTATTGTCCCACTAGCCAGATGATATAGATCACTAGCGCGGCAGAGTATGCAAACGCAAGCAGAGCGTAGGTAAGAAAGATTTTCCGCTCGCGTGGTTTGACGTGAGATTTCTCGATCGGCCAGCCCAACAGCCTTCGCTTGAGCAGATTCCCCACATAGCCAAACGCGCGCTGACGCAGATTGGGGATATCGAGCCAATCCGACAGCAGGTAATAGCCGTCCAGTTTGATCAAGGGATTGAAATTGAACAGGAAATTGACCCAGGCGACAATCGCGCTGATGCGGGCGAACTCGTTAATACCGGTCCCCGGAACGGTCAACCTCCAGACGATCACCGCGATGGCAAGAAAGACAAATTGGAAGTATGGTCCTGCCCAGGTCACTGAAAGCCGCTGAGAGCGATCCCTGAATAGCCACGCGTCGGAGACGTCGCAATAGAAGCAGGGCTGGAAATACATTAGCAGGAAACCCATCTCTCTCACTTTACCGCCGTGATAGCGGCAGACCAAAGCATGCGCGAACTCATGGAGCGTGATCATTACAAACAGGGCGGCGATGATCGTCACGAGGGAGGCGAGATTGAGCAGTTCGGTCAATCGAAGCGCGAAGTTGCTCGAGTGAATGCTCAACAGGCTAATGCCTACCAATATGACACCGAACTGGACCACCCACCAGAATGGCCGATGGAAAGGTTTGTACCAGACGAAGAGTCTCTCAATGAAATTGGACGGATCGAATGCCTTCAACTTGATAAAGAGTAGTCTGGCGGCAAGTGATTCCGATCGTTTGGCTTCTTTCGCGGCGCGGGCGACCTCTACCTCACTCCGGCCATCCTCCAGAAAATACAATTTCTCCAGCGCGCCGATGAACTGCTCGACCGCTTCGGCCCCGATTGAAAGTTCGAACGTCTTCTGGAATCGCTCGGCCACGTGCTGCGGCGACGTTTCACCGTCAAGTTGATTGATCAGCCAGAACTCCGGTTCGCGCAGACGGAAATATCGGCCGGTGATCGGATCCTTGACCGTGTACACAGTCACTCCATCGGAGATCGATGAAACCGAGACCAAGTCCTGACGCAGTCGAGGATATGCTGGCATGGTCGAAATACTATCAGATTAAACGCTCGCGGGCAACGATTGAGAATGCGACGGTTAGTGCGACAGGCCGGAGTCAAAGCAAGGCTTAGTGGAGGTAAACATTCCACGTT
>JAMPYH010000313.1 GCA_023700785.1 Candidatus Zixiibacteriota bacterium | reverse complement strand
GCGGTTCTGTTCGCGTTTCTCGGCAACTTTCGCGCGGGACTGATCGTCGCGTCGGCCATTCCGCTCTCGATGCTGTTCGCGTTTGACCTGATGACCCGCTTTGGGATTGCGGGATCGTTGATGTCTCTCGGCGCGATCGATTTCGGGCTGGCCGTTGACAACGCGGTGATACAGGTGGAGAACGCGGTCAGCCGCCTTCAACGAGCCAACAATGATCAGCCGCGTCTGGAAGTTCTGAGAAACGCCATCCTTGAGGTTCGCAAGCCAACTCTGTTTGGCGAGCTGATCATCATGCTGGTTTATCTGCCGATCCTGACGCTCGAAGGAGTTGAGGGGAAGATGTTTCGCCCGATGGCCATGACCGTCATTTTTGTCCTGCTCGGATCTCTGATCCTCTCATTCACCGTCCTCCCCGCGTTGCTTGGCGCGTTTCTGAGATCGCCCAGACAGCATACTGAGCCTCGGATGGTTCTCTGGCTGCAGCGGCATTATCGGACCGCGCTCGATTGGTCGCTGAACCACCGCACGCCGGTGATAGCGATGTCACTGGTTCTTCTGGTGGCCGGGATGCTCCTTTTCAACCGCCTCGGCTCAGAGTTTGTCCCGAGACTTAATGAAGGGACGATCGCGGTGAACTTTGTCAAATTGGCCGGTATTTCGCTCGAGCAGTCGAAAGAGTACGGCAATCGAGTTGAGCAACTGGTGAAAGCGAAGTTCCCCGATGAGATCGACCAGATCTGGACTCGTACCGGCACGGCTGAACTTTCTACCGACCCGATGGGTCTTGAGGTCTCCGACCTGTTTATTACCCTGACCCCTCGTGAGCAGTGGACGCGAGCGAACTCGCAGCAGGAGCTGGTGGCGTTGATCGACGCGGAAGTAAACGACTTGCCGGGGATGAACCGCGTCTTTACCCAGCCGATCGAGATGCGGGCGAATGAGATGATCGCGGGGATCCGCGCTGATCTTGGTATCAAGATTTTCGGCGACGATCTGAATCTCCTTGAAGAGAAAGCTGAAGAGATATCGGCGCTTATCGAGACGATCCCTGGCGCGGCGGATGTCACCATCGAACAGTTGACCGGCCAGCCGGTATTCCAGTTGGCGGTGGACCGCCAGCGGCTATCGCGCCATGACCTTCCGGCGTCCGAAGTGCTGTCGTACATCGAGGCGATCGGCGGTATTCAGGCCGGAGAACTGTACGAGGGCCAGCGAAGATTCGATCTCGTGATGAAGCTGGATTCGTCGTATATCGAAGTCCCTGAAGATGTCGAACGGATTCCGTTGCAGTCGCGCACCGGCGCACAGTTGACGCTCGACCAGGTGACGCGCCCGGCGTTGGCCGCCGGACCTGCCAGTATCACGCGCGAATGGGGAAAGCGGCGCGCGATCGTGCAGACGAATGTGCGTGGACGGGATATTGGATCGTTTGTGGATGAGGTTCGCGAGCGGCTCGCGAAACAGATATCGCTTCCGCCGGGATATTTCGTTCGCTACGGCGGACAGTTTGAGAATCTGGAGCGGGCGCAGGCGCGCCTCGCGGTAGTGGTGCCGCTCGCACTGCTTTTGATCCTCGGACTGCTGTATTGGACCTACGGTTCCCTGCGCGACGCGATCCTGATCTTCTCTGGCGTGCCGTTGGCCGCGCTGGGCGGTGTGATCGCGCTCACCTTACGAGGTATGCCGTTCTCTATCTCGGCCGGTGTCGGATTCATCACGCTGTCCGGCATCGCGGTCTTAAACGGTTTGGTGCTGGTCTCGTCGATCAAGCGGATGCGGACCGACGGATTGCCGCTTGAGTCGGCCATCGCGGAAAGCGCGGTGTCGAGACTTCGGCCGGTAATGATGACCGCGCTGGTGGCGGCGATCGGCTTCCTACCGATGGCTGTCTCTTCCTCGATCGGCGCGGAGGTACAGCGTCCGCTCGCGACGGTCGTTATCGGCGGAGTGCTGACATCAACCGCGCTGACCCTATTCATCCTGCCGGTGCTCTACTCACTCTTCGGCCGAAAGTCATTGGCTGAAGCGTAGTGTTGGAATAGTCTAATTGTTTATAGAAACGCCGAAAGCAGAGACTGCTTCCGGCGTTTTTTGTAGAGTAAAGGCAGGTTTTACTTTTTCGAGATCTGATTCTTGTCGGTCGACCGCCCCTTCAGCAACGAGTGGCCGGTCGCCAGTCCAAAGACAAACAGCGACAGCACCACCGCACCAACAGCAAAGACGGTATCGCCGATTGCCCTGAGCCACTTGAAGACTTGGACAGTTGGCGAATAGAGGAACTCTGCGCTGCGCGCGAACCAGTAGCCATGCTCCACCGAGGCCCAGGTTTGAAGCAGGCCGATCGGCAACAAGCTCAACAGCACCATGGCAAGCAGGCCGCCGTTGATCGTCCAGAAGGAGAACTTGATGACGTTATCCTTCCAGTCGTTTCGCACATAGAGAATGCGAAGGCAGAAGAGCATCAGCCCGATGCCGAGCATCCCATAGACGCCGAACAGCGCGGAGTGAGCATGCACCGGAGTCGTATTCAGCCCCTGCATGTAATAAAGCGCGATAGGCGGATTGATCATAAATCCGAAGAGACCGGCTCCCAGCATATTCCAGAACGCGACTGAGACAAAGAAGAGAATTGGCCAGCGATATTTCGCCACCCAGGGGGTCGAGCGTGACAGCCGGATGTTGTCCCACGCCTCAAAGCCGAT
>JAMPYH010000042.1 GCA_023700785.1 Candidatus Zixiibacteriota bacterium | reverse complement strand
TAATCTGTCTGGTCGTGCTTCTTTCGATAGGATCCTCGTGGAAGTCCGCAGTGAGCGCGGCCGATTCTCTGACCATTGATCAGGTCATCTCAGAAGTGATTAAATCCAACAACAGAGCCGAGGCGGCCCGCTGTATGGCCCGGTCCGCGGAAGAGAATGCTTCCTCGGTGGGTCGGTGGAAGAACCCGATGTTGATGTTTGGCATCCAGAATACGCCGACGAATTTTGACCTGGACATGGATCCTATGACCATGAAAATGGTCGGCCTGTCGCAGGATATTCCTTACTCAGGCTATCTCGGATTACAACGCAGATCGGCACTGGCTGACGCCAGGTCGGCAGAGGCCGAACGAAGCGGAGTCGAGATCGATCTGGCTACGGCCGCTCGCCTTGCTTTTCTGGATCTCTATTACCAGCAGGAACTCCTGGGGCATCTTCGAGCTCAACAAAGACTCACGATCGAGATGGTCGAAGCTGTGACCTCCAAGTACCGAGCAAATCAAGCGACTCACGATGAGGTTCTTTCGGCACAATCCAGTCAATGGCGGATCGAATCGACTATTCTGTCGGCTGAGCAGGCGATCGACGCGGCCCGGTATGAGTTAAATACTCTCCGGGGGCTCCCTCCCGATGCACCCCTGCCCGCTCTGGCGGACCACGGACTTCAGACGTTCCCGGCTTCAGTTAGCGAGTGGATCTCCGGCGCTGAAGCGAACTACCCTGAGTTCAGAAGGCTGTCGTCAAAGGCTGAGAGTTATCAATTGAGCGCGGCGGCATCCCGGCGAATGAACTGGCCGATGCTTAATCTCCAGGCCGAGTATGGATTCCGCAGTGGCTATGAACTGGATGAACATGGAAATGCCGGAGAGCCACGCGACGATATGATCTCCCTTCGGGCGACGTTTTCGCTCCCGATCTTCTCACGAGGTGCGCAGAAGGCCATGGCGCGGTCGATGGAGGCGATGAACCAGAGTAATCTTCGTGAGCTGGAACAAGCCAGAAGGGATACAGAAGCCGCCCTGCGCTCGCTGCATCAGCGCGCCGCTCGTCTCAGCCAGAGCATAGAACTGTACTCCGGTCGCATACTGCCAACTTCCGAAGATGCCTATCGTTCGGCGCTGGCGGGATACAGCGCCAATAGAACCACATTGAGCAATCTGCTCAACTATGGAGTCGCGATCATAAGTGACAAAACAACATTGACGGAACTAAAAGCTGAACTGGCTCGCACGCTTGCCGAAGCGAGTCGTTATTTCACCGACCCTTCATCATACATGTTGAATAACAGCGGCAGATAGGAAGGATGTATTAGTATATGACCCAGCCCCACCATGACGACCTATACGAAGAAGAGCCTCTTCCAGAGGGTGAAGAGAAGGCTCCGCCGCTGACTCACACGATGGGGATCGTTCGATGGGTGATCCTTGGCGCCATGACGCTGTTCGCGCTGATAATGGTCTTATCGTACTTCGGGATGACGCCATGGGGCGAGTCCTCGGGCGGCGCACAGCAATATCATTGTCCGATGCATCCGACCTATATCTCCAGCCAGCCCGGCGACTGTCCCATCTGCGGCATGAGCTTGGTGCCGATCGACAGCAAAGTCGATGTGGATAGCGCCGCACAGGCGGAACATGGCGCCGAGCACGGCAAAGAGTCTATCGCCAAACCCGGCCAATTCTACTGTCCTATGGATACTGAAGTAGCTTCGGATACCGCCGGTCGCTGCTCGGTATGCGGCATGCATCTTGAGAAATTTGAGCCAGGTATGAAGTTCACCTGCGAAATGCACCCGGAAGTTGTGGCCGACAAGCCCGGCGACTGTCCCAAGTGTGGCATGGATCTGATGCCGCTGGAGACGGATGCGAACACTGATGCGTCAGTTACGCGTACTTCAGACATCGGGAGCGCACCGGTTCCCGGACTGGTGCCGGTCACCCTTGAGCCGCAGCGGTTGCAGTTGATCGGACTGAAGACCGGAATGGTGGAGCGTCGCCAGATCGGCGAGGCGATCACATTGGTTGGATTCGTGTCGCCCGATGAATCAAGGATCGCGAATGTGAATACCAGGATCTCCGGATGGGTACAGAAGCTCGCGGTCGATCAGACCGGTCAGCGTGTGAGTAAAGGCGAACCGTTGATGACCGTGTACAGTCAGGAGTTATACCAGGCGATTCAGGATCATCGGCTCGCGCTCAGATCCGCTACTCAGGCGACAGGCGACACCGCGTATGGCTCGACTCGCCACCAGTTACTCGAAGCATCGCGCGAAAGATTGCGACTTCTTGGCCTCTCCGCCGACGATATCTCCGCCGCGGAATCATCCGCGGAGAGCACCAGCGACATGGTCATTCAGTCGCCCTTTGACGGCTATGTGTTGGAGAAGTCAGTCAATCAAGGACAGTTTGTCACGCCGTCGCAGACCCTGTTTACCATTGCCGATCTGCGGACTGTTTGGATCCTGGCTGATGTTTACGAGTCGGATCTAGCGTCCGTTCGATCCGGACAAACAGCCATTATGAAAGTCGCCGCCTACCCGGATGAGCAGTTTGAAGGAAAGGTCTCCTTCATCTATCCTACCGTTTCGCCCGAGACCAGGACGCTGAAAGTCCGGCTTGAGTTTGCCAATCCCAACACGCGACTCCGGCCCGGAATGTATGCTGACATTGCTTTGAGCTCAGGAACCAGTTCCGTGCTGGCTATTCCGCGCGAGGCGGTGATGGACGGCGGGGAGATCAGTTACGCGTTTGTGGTGGCCGGTGAAGGAAGATTCGAGCCGCGCCGAATCACAACGGGAAAGGGCTCCGGCGATTGGGTCGAAGTTACCAGCGGACTCAAAGAACACGAGGCCGTGGTCACCAGCGCTAATTTCCTGATCGATTCGGAGAGCCGCCTGCAAGCGGCTATTTCCGGAATGACCGGCACACAAGCTGACCCTCATGCAGGGCACGGAAAGTAAACAATGATACGCTCCATCATAGATTTCTCAGCTCGCAACCGGATGATCATTCTGATCGGGACGATCTTCGCGATCGCCGGCGCCTGGTATTCCATGGCGAATATCCCGCTCGACGCCATCCCCGATCTCTCCGATGTACAGGTTATCCTCTATACTGAATGGATGGGGCGCAGCCCGGATCTAGTCGAAGATCAGGTGACCTATCCGATAGTGACGTCGCTGCTGGCGGCACCACAGGTGACGGCGGTGCGAGGATATTCGATGTTTGGGATGTCGTTTGTCTATGTCATCTTTGACGAAGGGACCGACATCTACTGGGCGCGAAGCAGGGTGCTTGAGTACCTGCAGCAGATACAGGGGAAACTACCTGAAGGAGTCTCTCCGGCGATCGGCCCAGACGCGTCTTCGGTAGGTTGGGTTTATCAATACGCGCTCATTGATACCAGTGGCAAACACGACCTCGCCGACCTCCGGACCTATCAGGATTTTAATCTTCGATATGCCCTTGCGTCGGTGCAGGGGGTTGCCGAGGTCGCTTCGATCGGCGGGTATCAGCGGCAATATCAGGTCGAAGTGGATCCGGAGAAGCTTCGGGCATATGGCGTCTCAATCAACGACGTCATCCGCGCGATCCGTGGCTCGAATGCCGATGTCGGCGGGCGCGTAGTTGAAATGACCGAGCGCGAGTATTTCGTGCGTGGCCAGGGATATATCCAGGATCTCGACGCTATCCGCAAGATAAGTCTTGGCGCATCACCGAGCGGCACGCCGATCTACATTTCCCAGGTCGCCACGGTCTCATTTGGGCCGGAGATCCGCAGAGGTGTGGGAGAGTTTAACGGAGTTGGAGAAGCGGTCGGCGGAACGATCGTGATGCGTTATAACGAAAACGCGCTGGATGTTATCACCCGGGTCAAAGCCAAGATCGAGGAACTCAAGCCGAGCATGCCGGAAGGTGTATCGATCGTTCCGGTCTATGACCGTTCCAGCCTGATCACGCGGGCGATCGCTACGCTAAAGCAAACTCTGCTGGATGAAGGGATCGTGGTTGCCCTGGTGATCTTTGTCTTCCTGCTCCACTTCGGCAGTTCTCTGGTGCCGATCCTGACGCTGCCTATCGCTGTCGGACTGGCGTTCATTCCGATGCATTTTCTGGGGATCAACTCCAATATCATGAGTCTGGGCGGAATAGCGATCGCCATAGGCGCGATGGTTGATGCTTCGATCGTGCTGGTCGAGAACGCTCATAAGCGATTGGAACGAGCCAAGTCAAGCATTCCGCGAAAAGAAGTGATCATCCATGCCGCGAAAGAAGTCGGTCCTGCCATCTTCTATTCGCTGCTGATCATCACTATCGCGTTCCTGCCGATCTTCGCGTTAACCGGCCAGGCGGGCCGCATGTTCTCCCCTTTGGCCTGGACCAAGACGTTCGCCATGTTCTTCGCGGCAGTGACCGCGGTGACGATCGCGCCGGCGCTGATGGTGACTTTGCTGCGAGGGAAAATTCACTCGGAGGACAAACACCCCGTTTCGCGCTTCCTGATCAGACTCTACAAGCCGTTTGTATTCGTGGCGTTGAGAAATCCCAAGACCACAATCGCTATTGGACTTGCCGCGATACTTTCTGCGGTACCGATGATCCCCAAGATCGGCTCAGAGTTTATGCCTCCCCTCAATGAAGGAGATATTCTCTACATGCCGACGACCTTCCCGAACATCTCGGTTGAGGCGGCCAAGCAATATATGCAGTACCAGGACAGGGTTATTAAACAGTTCCCCGAAGTGGTATCTGTGTACGGCAAGGCCGGAAGATCTGAAACCGCCACCGACCCCGCGCCTCTGAGCATGCTGGAGACCGTAGTGCAATTAAAACCTCCGGATGAATGGCGCAAAGTGCCGCAGTCGCGCTGGTATTCGAGCTGGATGCCGGATGGGATCAAAGCTCCGTTCCGCGCGATCTGGCCGGACGAGCGGTCCATCACCTGGAAGGAACTGGTGTCTCAGTTTGATTCGGCGATGCAAATGCCGGGTTGGACCAATGCCTGGACCATGCCGATCAAAACCCGCATTGACATGCTTTCCACGGGGATTCGCACGCCAATTGGTGTCAAGATTTTTGGGAATGATCTCAACGAGATCGAGCGGATCGGCATGGAGCTTGAGCAATCACTGTCCAAGATATCCGGAACACGTTCCGTTTTTTCCGATCGGAACACCGGCGGATTTTATATCGACATCATTCCGAACCGGGAAGCTATCGCCCGATATGGATTGACGATCAAGGACATTAACGACATTATCGAGACCGCTATTGGCGGCATGCCGATCGAGATGACCGTTGAGGGGCGCAACCGCTTCACGGTCAATGTTCGTTACCCTCGCGACTTGCGAGATAATCTGGATAAGCTGCGGCAGGTGCTGGTACCATTACGGTCACGAGGAACGGCGCCCGGCAATGACATGCCGTCAATGGGTTCGGTATTGCCAGTCAATACGGGCTATGATCTCCCTTATTCAAAGTCACCACTGTTGGCTTCCGGTGATCCGATCGTGGATTATGCCGCGTGGCAAAAAGTCGAGTTGGCGCAGATGAACAATATGTCCGGCGGAGGGACTCGCCCCGGCTCAGCGCCATTTCCTGGAGGGATGAACGGCATGCCGACTTCGCCAATGGGGACTCAGATGCAGGGGCAATCAATGGGCGGCCCCGGCAAACCGGCGTTTGTCTTACCCCAGGGGGCGGCCACCATTCCGTTGGGACAATTGGCTGAAGTGAAGGTGGCCAGCGGGCCGCCCATGATCCGCGATGAGAATGGTATGCTTGTCGGATATGTTTACGTCGATATGGATCAATCCGCTCGGGACATCGGGGGCTATGTAGATGAAGCAAAACAGGTGGTCGCGAACGAGATCACCATTCCAGCCGGCTATCATCTGACCTGGACCGGCCAATACGAATTACTTGAGGTTATGGCCAAGCGGATGAAGATAGTCATCCCCATTACGCTTATTCTGGTGGTCATCCTGCTCTATCTCAATTTCAGAAATATAACCGAAACCCTGATCGTCCTTGCCTCAGTGCCGTTCGCGCTGGTGGGTTCGATCTGGCTGATGTATTTTCTCGGCTACAACTATTCGACTGCGACGCTGGTCGGGATCATCGCGCTGGTCGGTTTGGCGACTGAGACAGGGATCGTCATGATCCTCTATCTCGACCACGCGTACGAGAAGCGCAAGAAGGCAGGCAAGATCCGGGATTTGAATGACATCATCTGGGCGCACATGGAAGGGACAGTGATGCGCGTCAGGCCAAAACTGATGACTGTCGGAACGACCATGATCGGTCTCGTGCCGCTATTATGGGCGGATGGAACCGGGGCCGATGTGATGAAACGGATCGCCGCGCCAATGGTCGGCGGTTTGATCAGCTCGACCTTCCTGACCCTCGAGATCATCCCGGTCGTCTATACGTACTGGCGCCTATGGCAGATCAAGCACGAGAAGAAAATAGAGCCAGAGTCGGGCGAAGTAGTTCCGTCATAGTTCGACTGATTGATCGAGCTTTGGGATCAAGGTCTGCCACCCGCGCTCTTTAACCAAGTGCTCAGACATGGCGAGTGACTGATCCGGCTCGCCGTGTGTGATAAAAGTGGTCTTTGGAGGCGTTTTGATCGGTTCCAGCCAATGCAGGATCTCATAGTAGTCAGCGTGACCGGATAGACTTGAGACGACCACGATCTCGGCGCGCACTTCGATCGGCATCTTGTGGATGAATACCTGCCTGTCACCATCCAATAGTTTTCGGCCAAGGGTTCCTTCGGCCATAAATCCCACCAGCGCGACAGTCGTCCCCGGATCAGGCAGGCGGTGTATCATGTGATGCATCACACGCCCGCCGGACAGCATGCCGCTCGACGAAATGATGATCGCCGGCCCTTTGAGGTCGTTCAACTTCTTGGAGGATGCTCTCGTTCGATGCAAATGTACCCGCTTGCCGTTAAGTACCGACCCGATACCATCCAATTGTTCCAGGTCCAGCGCGTGGTAGTCGTGGTACTTGATGTAAATATCCGTCGCATCCACGGCCATCGGTGAATCGACATGAATGTCAATTGGCATGATCCGCTTGTGGCGCACCAGGTCATCGACAAGATAAATGATCTGTTGGGTTCGCCCCACCGCGAATGCCGGTACGACCAGGACACGCTTCTCCTTCACAATGCGGTCCACCAATTCATCGAATTGAAAGTATGGATCTTCGGCAGGGTGCATCCGTCCGCCATAGGTTGACTCACAGACCAGGTAGTCGCAGGTTGGAGGCTCAGCGGGATTTTTCACCAGGGGATTGCCAAAGCGCCCGATATCGCCTGAAAACAGGATCGATACTTCCCGTCCATTGTCGTTCATCCGGACTTCGATACAGGCGGCACCCAGCAAATGCCCCACTACGTGGTAACGAAATCTGAACTCCGGGCTAAACTCTATCCATTCATTAAAATTGACCGTTTCAAGTAGTTTAAGGGTGTCATCGACATCATCCACAGTAAAGAGCGGCAGGGCGGGGGCGTGGCGAGTGGCATGCTTTTTATTGCGGAACTCGGCATCTTCCATCTGCAATTCCGCGGTATCCATCAGCGAAATGCGGGTGATCTCGGCCGTCGGCGGAGTACAGAAGATAGTGCCGTAAAAGCCTTCTTTGACCAGCCGCGGGAGATAACCGATATGATCGATGTGAGCGTGAGTCAGCACGACGGCGCTGACGGTCGATGGTTCAAACGGGAGTTGCTTCCAGTTTCGTTCGCGAAGTTCATGTTTCCCCTGGAACATGCCGCAGTCGATCAGGATCCGTTTGCCGTTGACATCAAGCAGGTACTTGGAGCCGGTGACGGTTCCGGCCGCGCCGTGAAATGACAGCTTTATCACTTTCGCCCTTTCGGTCTGGTCGTAGGCACGCAATCTGCAGCGGATGACCATGCGGCGCAATTAGTGTTTTCGTGTCATACGCTTCTCCCCTTGAGAGCGGTACCGTTCGTAACATCCTCTCCTGACAGTTAGTTCAAAAGGTATTGACAAACGTTTCTCCCGCCTTACCATGTAACTGCACAAATGGGCAGTATTCGTCAAACAGAGAAAAGATGTGATATGCTGAAGGAACCAAGCAGTTCCAGACTCTCATTCGATGAGTTGAAAACGTTGATCACCGAGAAATGGCCGGAGTCGTTTTATGCCGGTTCGGACTGGTCATCGCTTCGATTCACCACCGGTTGCGCGGAACTTGACCAGCTCTTCCCCGCCGGCGGGATCCCGTATGGCCAGTTGATCGAGGTCGCGGGGGATGTATCCTCCGGAAAGACCAGCATGGTTTTTGTGCTCCTTGCGGCGATCACACGCTCCGGGACAGCGGCCTATATCGATCTGGGCGGATCGTTCTTCCCTCCCGCCGCGGTATCGGGAGGAGTGGATATTGAGCGGATGCTGGTGGTTCGTCCGGACACGCTGGCATCGGGACTGCGCGCGACCGAACTGATCTTCCGCCATCGTCTCGCCTGTTGCGCGGTGCTTGATCTGGTCGGGCATCGATTGCCGTTGCCGTACACGTTGCTGCATCGCTTGCGGCTGCAGACCATCCGCGCCAAAGGGATGGTGATCTTTCTGACCGAGAACAATTCCACGCTCATTCCGGCCAGCATGACCTCGCTCCGGCTGGAGATCACGCGCCAGAGCCAGCGGAGATTATCCGCGACGGTCACCCGCAGTCGTGTTTCGGCGCAGGGAGTGACAGCGGAGGTACATCTGTCATGAGCGGAGCGCGGATCGGGTGTTGTGTTCTCCCGGAGTTTCCTGTCGCGCTCTGGATACAGGAGCGTCCGTCGATAGCGGCATTCCCGCTGGCGATCGCGGAGGATGAGAAGGAATCGTCGGCGCTGGTGATCTGTAACCGGAAAGCGCTCGACGCCGGCGTAACGCGCGAACTGACCGTCGCGCAGGCGCATACCCTCTGTCCGGATCTTCAGGTGCGAGCGCGGGATCAGCAACGAGAGCAACAGGCCGCCCGGGAGATCGTCACGCGTCTGCGAACCATCTCGCCGTTCGTGCAGGACGCCGGCGATGGGTTGTTCTTCCTCAACGCTTCCGGCCTGCGCTTTATCTACGACAGCGAACAGAGTTTCGCGCGGAAGATCATCGACCTGATGACGCGAGAGACACTTCCGGCAACGGTCGGGGTCGGCGCGAACAAGTTCATCGCGCGGATCGCGGCGCAGACGGTCAAACCCGGCGAGACGCGGATCGTACCGTCCAGTACTGAACGTCAATTCCTCGCGCCGCTCTCGGTCAACCTGTTGCCGGTCTCCGACGAGACCAAAGCGTCGCTGTATGAATTGGGGTTGCGGACGATCGGCCAGGTGAAAGCATTTCCACTCAATGAATTGATGGAGCGTTTCGCCGCGGATGGAATGCTGTTGTCACGCTTGGCCAATGGGGATGATCCTGACACGTTTCTTCCTGAATTGCCGCCGGACTTATTGTACAAACGATTCCCGCTCAGCTTCGCGTTGTTCAACACCGGCTCGCTCTGCCTGTATGTCGAGCGGCTGTTGGAGCGATTGCTTGAACGGCTGCGCCAGGCCGGGCGGTGCTGCCGCCGGTGTGATATTATCTGTCGGCTTGAAGATAAAACCGACCTGACGATCGTCGTGGCGCTGGATCGTCCCGCCTCTACCCTCCCGCCGTTCATGCGCCAGCTGAGACAGAGTTGCGAATCGCTCGATCTGTCGTCGGGAGTGGTGGATATTACCGTGGCGATCCCGGAAAACTCGCTGTTGCTCCTGGAGCAGTTGTCGTTCCAGCAGAGATCGACCGGGGCGGCAACAGGTGAGGTTCAGGCGCAACTTGCCAAATTGAGCGAGGAACATCACTGTTTCAAATCACAGCTTCAGGCGGCGCATCTCCCGGAGCAGAACTTCCGCTTTTTACCGGCAACCGAAAAGATCAAAGCGGAGCGATCCGAACGGCCGTTCGTTCAACCGTACGCGGGACATCATTTGAGCGGACTGCGACTCCTGCAACCACCGGTCGCGGGAGATCTGATCTCGACCGGGAAGCAGTCGATGTTGCTTCGGGTCAAGCAGACCCTGCATACGATCGAACGGACATTCGGCCCATGGAAACTTTCCGGCGGCTGGTGGCAATCCAGCTTTGATCGGATCTATTACGAAGTTCAAACCACGGATCGAAAGCTCTACCTCGTCTTCTACGACCGGATCGGCGCGCGCTGGTTTGTGCAGGGGGTGTTTGATTGAATGGGGCCCGAAGCGTATGTCGAACTGCACTGCCATTCCAATTTCTCATTCCTGGATGGCGCCTCCGACCCGGACCAACTGGTCGAGCAGGCATGGTACCTCGGCTATCAGGCATTGGCGCTGACCGACCACAGCGGCCTGTATGGCACGGTGCAATTCCACCAGGCGGCGCGTGAACGAAATATCATCCCGATCGTCGGCGCGGAGATCACCACCGAGAACGGCCATCATCTGACCCTGCTGGTACGTGACGCGACCGGCTACGGAAATCTCAGCGAGATGATCAGCCTGGCGCAACTTGCGGGAAAAAAAGGGGAGGCCAGGGTGACGCTGGACAATCTCGCGGCGCACGCGGCGGGGTTGATCGCGCTCTCCGGATGCGACCGGGGGGAGATACCGTCTCTCCTGCTGACGGGGGATCACCGGCAGGCGGAAACAGCCGCGGGGCAGTTCTGCGATCTTTTCGGCCGGGAGAACTTCTATATCGAGCTGCAGCATCATAACCTGCCGATGCAGGAGCGGATGTGCGGAGAGATGGATCAGTTCGGGCGGAAGCTCGGGCTTCCCGTTGTCGCCACCAACAATGTGCATTACGCCAATCCGGATGGACGTCGGCTGGCCGATGTCCTTACCTGCATCCGGCATCACACCAGCCTCGATTCTGCCGGCGCGCTCCTCTACCCCAACGCCGAGCGGTATCTCAAATCCGCCGAACAGATGACCTATCGCTTCCGGCACTACCGTGACGCGATTGAGAACACGCTGGCGATCGCCGACCGGTGCCGCTTCTCAATGGAGAATCTTCAGACCTCCCTGCCGGATTTCGAGGTTCCCGACGGTGAGCACCCCAACAGCTATTTGCGGAAGCTGGTCAACCAGGGAGCGCGACGGCGCTATGGGGAACTGAGCGAACCGGTCGTCAATCAACTCGAGCATGAACTGCGGATAATCGAAAAACTTGACCTGGCGGGGTATTTCCTGATCGTCTGGGATATCGCGAGGTTCTGTGTTGAGCAACAGATCCTCTGTCAGGGGCGGGGATCGGCGGCCAATTCGACGGTCTGCTATTGTCTTGGTATAACGGCAGTTGACCCTATAAAGTTAAAGTTATTGTTTGAGCGCTTTCTGTCGGAGAATCGTAAAGAAGCGCCGGATATTGATATCGATATCGCCAACAACCGCCGCGAGGAAGTTATCCAGTATGTCTATACCAAGTATGACCGCCGCCATGCCGCGATGGTCTGCGAGGTTATCACCTACCGGGGACGTTCGGCGGTGCGGGATGTCGGCAAGGCGCTTGGCTTCTCACTTGAGGAGGTGGACAAGCTCGCGAAACTGCTGGATCATTACACCGACCAATCCGAACTCGAGGAGCGAGCCGCGGAAGCGCATCTCAATCTCCAGAACAAGCGGGTGCAACTGCTGATGGATCTGACCCGCAAGATCAAGCGGTTCCCCCGTCATCTCGGGATCCATGTCGGCGGGATGGTGATCACCCAAAAGCCGATCTCGCAGATCGTGCCGGTGGAGAACGCCACCATGCCGAACCGCTCGGTGATCCAGTGGGATAAAGATGACGCCGCCGATATGCGGCTGATCAAGATCGACCTGCTCGGGCTGGGGATGCTGACCTTGATCGATATCGCGCTCAAGCTGGTGAAACAACATCGCGGGATCACGCTCGATCCGGCACGGATGACCTACGATGACCCTCGAGTGTTTCGGCTCCTCTGCAGCGCCGACACCGTCGGGGTGTTTCAGGTTGAGTCGCGCGCGCAGATGAACACGCTCCCCCGCCACAAGCCGACACGATTCTACGATCTGGTGGTCGAAGTCGCGCTGATCCGCCCGGGACCGATCCAGGGGGATATGGTCCACCCGTATCTTCGACGGCGCAACGGCGAAGAGGCGGTCACCTATCCGCATCCGTCGCTCAAGCCGATCCTTGAGCGCACGCTGGGCGTGCCGCTCTTCCAGGAGCAAGGGATGCAGGTCGCGGTGGCGGCGGCGGGATTCACACCCTCGGAAGCGGACGAACTCCGCCGCGCCATGGGGCATAAACGCTCGCACGAGAAGATGCAGGCGATCAGTGAGCGGTTGATCCAGGGGATGGTGCGGAACGGCATTGACAAAGACGCCGCGGCGCGGATCTACCAGCAATTGGCGGCGTTCGCTGATTTTGGATTTGCCGAGTCGCACGCGGCGTCGTTCGCCCTGCTGGTTTATGTCTCGGCCTATCTCAAGGTCTATTTCCCGCCGGAGTTCTACTGCTCGCTGTTTAACGCTCAGCCGATGGGGTTCTACTCGACTTCAACCATCCTCTACGAAGCAAAACGTCGCGGCGTGAATATATTGCCGATCGACGCGTCGCAAAGCCTTTGGGATTGCACGATCGAGGATGGCGCCGTGCGGCTTGGGTTTCGTTACGCCAAAAAACTGGGACCGGCGGCGCAGGAGAAGATCGAGAAAGCGCTGGAACGCGGAAGGTTTCGTTCTATCAGGGATTTTGTTTTCCGGACAGAACTGCCGCAGGACGCGCTGGAGCAATTGGCGATGGTGGGAGCATTCGCCTGCTTCGGAGTCGCACGGCGTGAAGCGCTCTGGGAAACATTGTCTACCGCGGACCGCTCTCCGGAGGAACTGCAGATCGAGACATCGAATACCGGCAGCGCGATGCTTCCGGCGATGGATGAACTTGAGACGATCGCGGCGGACTTCCGCGGCATGGATCTCTCGACCGGCCGTCACCCGATGGCGCTGGTGCGGGCACAATTGAGCGAGAAAGGAGTGATCGCCTCGCGAGATCTTTTCTCCACGCCAAACGGCAAACTGGTGACGATCGCCGGAGTGGTCGTGATCCGCCAGCGTCCCGGAACCGCCAAAGGGTTCACGTTCCTGACACTCGAGGATGAGTTTGGCTT